>NZ_JAVGCZ010000002.1:0-81865 GCF_052928425.1 Glutamicibacter sp. BSL13 | reverse complement strand
GGCCGCTGCCTGCAGTTCATGGCAGCCGGGGCCCAGATACAGCGGCCCGCGCAGCTGTTCGCCAGGTTCGAAGGCTTCCTGCGCGAAAGGCACGGCCTGCTCCTGCAGCGACAGCAAGCCGAAGAGCAGTGAACGCCCGTTGACCACCTGATGGGCCACCGTGGCCTGATGCGGCGCGAAGGCCTCCCGCAGGCTTTCGGCCGCGAGCCCCGGATCCGCCTGTGGAGTGAGGGCTACGGCGAAACCATGCAGGATCCTGCCGCGAATTGGCAGGCCGGAGGCTTCAAAGCGGGGGACAAGTTCGGTGGCGGAGACCTTCTTGTGCACCAGCAGGTCATCCAGCAGCTGTTGTCCGGTGCCCAGTTCCCAGCGCGCGGACCCGGGACGCTGCAGCAGGTCCACGCCGATGGCCACGGCCGCCATGGTCAGCACATGGTGCACTCCGGCGGGATGCTGGGCCTGAAGCGAGCAGATCAGGGAACCGAAATGCTTGCCGTGCAGGGTCACCGGCACCGCATGCCGTCCCGGGTTTCCGGCACGGTGTTCCCGGCCCGAATGCTCCTGCCAGGACTCGAATATCTGCTGCGGCGCCGTGGAACTCGGGGCGTAGCGCAGGACATGGTACCCCTGATCCTCCAAGATCACCGGTGTTCCCAGCAGCTGGGCGCAGGTGGACAGGATGCTATCGGTAGGGGCGCCGCGCTGCATCAAGGCGGTGAACAGCACGGTCACTGTGCCGCCGGCTTCAATGCGCCGGGTCTGCTCGGAGAACAACCATTCGTGCAGGGCGCCGGTGATCTCCACGAACGCGACCTTTCGGTGCATGATCACCAGCGCCAGCCCCGCCTCGCGGCAGGCCTGCACCAGTTCCTGCGGTGCCTCGCTGACCGGGGTGCCAAGCTCCAAGACCAGCAGCGGCACGTCGCACAGGGCCAGGTCCCTGACATAGCGCGTGAAATCCGGGGCCGGGCCCCAGCCAATGCCGGTGGTCAGCACCATTTCGCCGCCGCGCAGGTGGTCGCGCGGCATCATGTTCTCCAGAACGTGGGCCCATCGGATGGGCCGGGCCAGATTCTGCTGGTCCGCGAACACCTGGGGATCCCCGGTCAGCACGGGTGGAAGCTGGAGCACCTGGGCAACGGTCGGCATGCCATCGGCCGGACAAAGTGTCCGGCTGGAACCGAATTCCGCACCGTGTGTCACTGTCAGTTCCTTCCCATCTGTGCGAAGCTAGCGGTCACAGTGTATTTTGTGATGCCCTTCACACCATACAGGTTGTGCTGTACCGAGGAGGATACTGCTGATGTTTGGGTTGCCGACATTCACCGTCGTGGTGATCCTGGGCGTTCCGGCGTTCTGGGTCATCTACACCGCCACGTTCATGTGGCTCAGCCGCAACTGGAAGCGCGAGGACCTGGGAGGGGAGAAATGAGCCTGGAACTGGCCTTCCTGGTTGTCTACTTCCTCGCCATGGCCGGCATCGGCTTCTGGGCGATGAAGCGCGGGCAGTCCGACTCGGAGGGGTACCTGCTGGGCGGGCGCAGCCTGGGCCCCGGAGTCACCGCACTGCGCCTGCAAAGCTCCTCCATGTCCGGCTACATGTTCATGGGCGCCGGCTCGCTGGGCTATACGCAGGGCTACTTCGGCATGTGGTACGCCCTGGGTGACTTGGGCGGCGGCATCCTGAACCTGTCCGTGCTGGGCCGCAGGATGCGCAAGCTCTCGCAGATCCTGGGCTCGATCACCTCCATTGAATACCTGGAACACCGCTACCCATCCAAGTGGATCCGGCTGATCGCCGCACCGGTGGCGCTGTTCTGCATGTTCTTCTATGTCCTGGCCCAGTTCATTGCCGGCGGGCGTGGCCTGGAGATGGTGACCGGGGTGTCCTTCCCGCTCGCCCTGGCCATCGCCATCGGCGTGATCGTGCTCTACACGTTCCTCGGCGGCTACCTGGCGGTGGCCTACACCGACTTCGTGCAGGCCATCATCATGGTCATCGGCATCGTCTGGATCCTGATCGCCACCTTGATCGCCATCGGCGGCTTCACCGCCGGCAACGAGGCCGTGGGGCAGATCAATCCGAACCTGCTGACCATGTGGGGTGCGGACCTCGGCTTCCAGGGACAGTGGGGCGTCATCCTCGGCGCGCTCTTGGTCTTCTCCATCGGCTACATGGGCTGGCCGCACGTGGTGGTCAGCCACATGGCCATGAAGAAACCATCGGTGGCCCGCACCGCCGGCGCATACTCAATGATCTTCAACCTGCTGTTCATCCCCGGCCCCTACCTGGTGGGCATGTTCGCGCTGCTGCTGCTGCCGAACCTGGCCAACCCGGAGATCGCGATCTTCGAGGTCGCCGACGCGGTGCTGCCCAGCTTCGCGGTGGGCATCGTGATGGCCGCGATCATGGCGGCGATCATGTCCACCGCCGATGCCCTGCTGCTGCAGGCCGGCACGATTGCCGGGCAGGACATCTATGCCCGGTTCATCAACCGCAAGATGACCGACGGGCAGATGGTGTGGGTTTCGCGCATCACCGTACTGCTGTTGGCCGTGATCGGCTACGTGATCGCCGCCTTCGACCCGCCGGCGGTCGCCGCGGTGGTCATCTTCTCCACCACGGTGTTGGGCAGCGCCTTCGTTCCGGCGTATGTCTGCGCCGTGTGGTGGAAGAAGGCGAACACCGTGGGCGCGATTTCCTCAATGATTGCCGGCACCGTGGTATCGGTGGGCTGGCAGCTGTCCGGACTGCCAGATTCAACCGGCCTCGACCCGATGGTCACCGGCATCCTGGCCTCCACCATTGCCATGATCGTCGGCTCGCTGACCAGCCAGCGCAACCATCCGGTGCCCGAGCACATTGCCCGTGCCCTGGAGGAGACCGCCAAGGTGGGCCCCATCCCGGCCCGCATGCTGATGAACCAGGATGCCTACCTGGCGGCCCAGGCGGAAGTGGCGGCCCGCCATGAGTGAAGTGGTCCTTACGACCCTGGTGGATGAGCAGGACGCCTGGCGGGTGCTGAAGTCCAAGGCGCCGCAGCTGCACGCCGGCAGCGCGCGCCTGCTGCACCACCCCTTCGCCGGGTTCCAGTTCCAGGTCCCGCAGCCGGCCAGGCGGCAGCGCGCCGCCCACGTGCTGGTGGACTACTACTCCGGCAAGGCGTTCTTGAGTGACCCGTGGCGCCTGGAGGACGCGGCGGGCCTGGACCTGGCGAAGGTCAAGGACCCGAAGTGGAACACCATTGACTTTGAAACCGCCCGACACAAGGCGGCGGCGCTGGTGCGCACCGCATCGATGCGCAAGGCGAAGCTTGCCTGGCGCGGGGGAGTCAAGGAGCAGTCCTGTGTGCGTACGGTGTGGAAGCCGAACTGGATGCTGCAGGCAAGAATTGCCGACCAGGACTACCGGATCATGGTGGATGGCCTAAATGGCGGGTACTTCGTGATTGGGGGATAGGCCCCGGGACGAAGCTCCCTGTCCCTTGATAGGGCGCGAAGGGCTCCGGAAGCGGAAGGACACCTATAAAGACAAGTGGAGGAGCCACCGTGACGGTGGCTCCTCCACTTGGAGTTCTTTCCGACAGGGCCGGAAACAAAAGCGTTCTAGGCGCTCAATTCCTTGATAATCGCCTCGTTGAATGCGTCAAGGTCACCTGGGTTGCGGGAGGTGATCAGCACCCAGTTCTCAGCTGGGCAACGGAATACCTCAACGTCCTTCCAGGTGCCGCCGGCGTTGATGACGTCGGTCTTGACGGACTTGTAGGAGGTCAGGGTCTTGCCCTTGACCAAGCCGGTCTCGACCAGCAGCCACGGGCCGTGGCAGATTGAGGCGATTGGACGGCCACCGGAGGCGAAGGACTTGGCGATGCGCTGGGCGTCCTCATCCAGTCGCAGGTTGTCCGCGTTCAGCGTGCCGCCGGGCACCAGCAGCAGGTCGTAGTCCGCTTCATTCACCTCGGACAGTGCGGCGTCCGCCTGGAAAGCCTCACCCAGATCCCAGTCGCTGACGAGGCTCTGCACCTCACCGGTCTTCAGGGATGCGATGGTGACCTCGGCGCCGGCATCCTTCAGCGTCTGCACCGGGCTCTTCAGCTCATCCTGCTCCACTCCGCGGTTGGATACCACCACGAGAACCTTCTTGCCTGACAAATCGGCCATGGTCTTGCTCCTTTCGTTGGGATCCACTGGCCACGATTGCACCCGTGGACCCGGTACGCAAGAGGGGGTCAGCAACTATTCAGGTCGTGGCACTTAGTAGGGACTAGCGGGCGTGCTGGATTTGGTGCAATGGGGAACCCTTGCGCATCAGCACCAAGGTGGCCCCGATGCCCAGCGCCCCAAAGAACGCGCTGACCCACCAGGAGGAGGACCAGCTCCCGGTCACCACCACCAGCCAGGCCACCAGCATCGGGCCGGTGAAGTTTCCGATGTTGAAGATCTGCTGCATCAATCCCATGGCCGCGGGTGCCGAACCGCCCTCGGGCGCCAGATCCACCGCTATGCGCGTCATGGTCGCTGGCACCATGGCCCCGCACAGGGAGAACAAGCCGACACTGAGCACTTGGAGCAGCATCAATTCTGGCGGGTAGTCGATGGCGAAGGTCAGCACGGAAGTCGCCGCCATGATGAGGAACGCGGCGAGGAGCAGCTTCTTGGCCGAGAATCCCTTCTGCAGCAGGTTGCCGGTGCAGATGGCTCCGATGCCGTTCAATCCACCAACCACTGCAGCAAAGAGACCGCCCATCACCGGGGAAAGTCCGTCTTCGCGGTAAATGCTGGGCAGGAACCCAACGATGGCCATCCACTGCACGGTGTAGCAGCCGAAAATGAGGCCGCTGAGCCACACACGGCCGGAGGAGGCGGTCGCGATGATCCGGGTCAGGGCTGCCTTCGCTCCGGCGCTGCCAGCGGGATGGTCGGGTGCTACGACCTTGAGAATCAACGCCACCGGGATGAGTGTCGCGGCGGCAAGGAACAGCCACCACGTCTGCCAGGTGGTGTACTGCAGTGCGATAGCGGTTCCGAGTACGCCCAGAAAGGTGGCAATGCCCATGAATGCGGCCCACCAGCCCACGGCGACATTCATGCGGTGCAGCGGTGCATGGGCACGCACCAGTCCCGGACCCATCACGCTGGCCATGATGACACCCGCACCCTCGATGATGCGGGTAATCAAAAGCAGGGTCGCGCCCTGTGACAAGGACCCGGCCGCCGATCCCACGGACAGTAAGAGCAGCCCCAGAACCATGGTGTGCCTTTGGGAGATCAGTTCTGCGACAAGAGACATGGCCAACCCGCTGACCATGCCAGCCACTTGAACCACGCCGAGCAGCACGCCGGACATGAGTAGAGAGATGCCCAGTTCGTTTTGCAGCACCGGGATTGCTGAGGGGAGTTTCCAGATGTGCAGGGCGGCCATCACCCCACTGAAGACGATGACCACCCAGGCAACATCGGATCGCTGGGAGCCCAGCGATTCTTTCGTTTCAGCCACCAAAGACCCTTTCGCGCCATTGCATAATCGGCTCACCATTGCGGCCGTATCGAACGGGATTCTTCCATACGCGCGGCAAGAAGCCGATGACTGTCCCGTTCATCGAGGAAAGGGGGCCTGTCCTAATCGGTTTGGGTCACCTACTGAACCATGTGAAGCGGCTCACCGCCAAGGAAGAGCCAGGAAGAGTAGGCTGAAACTACCACTGGTTGCCCCAAAAAGGGGGCCGAAAGGAGAGACATGTCTGTCGTCGTCATCAACGCCTTGAACGTCCCGGAAGGTGCCGGAGAGGAACTCGAAGCGCGCTTCGCGGCACGCAAGCATTCGGTGGATAGCGCTCCGGGTTTCGAGGGATTCAAGCTCCTGCGTCCAATTGCCGGAGAGAGCCGTTACTTCGTTTACACCCAGTGGGCGACCCGCGAGGACTACGAGACCTGGCGAGACAACCGCGCCGGCCACGACCACTCCAAGCAGAAGCCGGTAGCTTCTGACAACGCGCTTCTTGAGTTTGAGGTTGTGGAGCTCTAACGCGGGCATAAAATTCTAGAACGGGGCTCTATGAAGCCCTGTTCGTCTTTAAACGCACCTTTCGTCAGACCCCTAAGCCACGTTGGCGCTACGAAAACGATCGTAAGCCATCTCCAAAAGATCAGTTCGTGGACGTTCTGCACGCGCGTTCGGAAGCATCATGAGTTTTTGGCCATGACGTTCTTTAAGGCCGTGCTCTAGCATCGGACCATCAATTTCATCAAGGAGATCTGACCGGATCTGTACGACATGATCGGGTCTGATGCCGAGAATGGCGGCATCGAATGCGGCGTGATGGATTTTGCACAATGCAAGCCCATTAGTAACTGATGCGATACCTAGTTCATGTGAGTCCGGGACGATATGCGCTGCATCTAGCAGCTCTTGATGACCGAGATTACATACTGCACAGCGGCGTTCGTAGGCCCGCAAGACAGTCGAACGGAAAACAGGTTGGTGTAGACGGATTTTGGTTTCCCGCTTTAGGTACCTTTTGACTGTTTCTTCGAAGACCGAGTTTTGGTCGGTGGCATGAGGAGAAAGAAGCTCCTCACTGTCCGGAGTGATAACAAATCTTTTCTCACGTTCCTCTTCGTCTATGACGTAAACAGGACATACAGCCTGGTACAGGGCCGGCCCTATTCCAACACCGATAAACCAAATCAGGGGTAGTTGGTGCTCCATCGCATTGCGGAGAGCAATATTGTCCGGATTTTGAGCGTTATCTCCCTGCCACATGTACCGTATTAGACCGTCAGTGCCGATAGTGTCTTCGTAAGGCCTAGGCTGCCCCGGGGACCGATAGACGGTTTGAATAGAAAGGGCGGCTTCTAACTGCCGCGGCTTTCGAATTCCTTGCTGCGTTGCCTGCAGGGGAAATGGTCGACCATCGAACATGAAATCTTTGATCTCTTCGCGGGTCAGGGGTACTGCGCCGTCGTTAGTTCGGAGTTTAAGCCAATCAATGGCCTCGTGACGGAGCCGCCAGTCTTCAGCCGCGGTCCACAAGTCTCGGGCCATATGAATTTCTCCTGACAAGACGCTCATTACTGCATAGTGCAAAGGCTGCCTGCACCAGCCAATCTATCCTGACAAGGAATAATACGGCAATAATTGAGACAAGTGCGCCTCCTGCAGAGAGGTAAAAAAGGTTTCGCGTCTAGGGCTGGATGCATTGCGCAAGGAGCATTAGACGCTACGAATCTTGCCCAAGTAAACGTTCCAGAGGAATCACAACTCATTCTTTGGTCGTCTATTTCGGGGCATTTTGTTCTGTAGCCCGCATGCGATTGTGGGCTTGCTCGCTTTCTTCTCTAAATTTAGAAAAACGGAGTACGGTGTCTAATACGACAGCGACGCAGTACAAAATCTGCGCCCATCCTCCGGCTCCGAAGGAGTTAAGAATGAAGGCCGCGCGCTACTACGACCGCAAGGATATCCGCATCGAGGATATCGATGAACCGACGCTGCAGCCGGGGACTGTAGCCATTGATGTTGCATGGTGCGGCATCTGCGGTACCGATCTGCATGAGTACCTCGAAGGACCGATTTTCGTTCCTCCCGCAGGACATCCGCATCCGATTTCCGGCGAGTCCGCTCCAGTCACCCTGGGCCACGAGTTCTCGGGAACGATTACCGCTTTGGGCGAAGGGGTCACGGACCTCGAAGTGGGACAGAATGTGGTTGTTGAGCCCTACATCCTCGGTGACGATGTAGATACCAGCGAGGGTCAGCCCTACCAGCTGTCCGAGAACATGAATTTCATTGGCTTGGGTGGCCGTGGTGGTGGCTTGGCAGAGAAGATTGTGGTGGAACGCCGCTGGGTACACCCAGTCGGTGACATTCCGCTGGATCAGGCAGCCTTGATTGAGCCGCTCTCTGTGGGACATCACGCGTTCGTTCGTTCAGGTGCAAAGGCGGGACAGGTCGCCATCGTTGGCGGTGCAGGTCCGATCGGTCTGCTGACCGCCGCAGTGCTGAAGGCCGAAGGCCTGACCGTATACATTTCCGAGCTCTCCGAAGCCCGCAAGGCCAAGGCACGGGAAACCGGCGTTGCCGATGAGATCTTTGATCCCCGCGAGGTGGATGTTGCGGAAAAGATCCGTGAACTGACCGGCGGTAAGGGTGCTGACGTCGGTTTCGAGTGCTCCTCGGTGCCAGTGGTGCTGGACATGCTGATCGACGCCGTGCGGCCAGCCGGCGTGATTGTGAACGTCTCGATCTGGGGCCGCAAGCCCGAGGTCGATATGCCGAACCTGGTGCTGAAGGAAATCGATCTACGCGGAACCATTGGTTACGCCAACGATCACCCGGACACCATCGAGTTGGTCTCCAGCGGCAAGCTTGATCTGGCTCCGTTCATTACCGGACGCATTGGCCTGGACGAGCTGGTCTCCGAAGGCTTTGACCAGCTCATCAACAACAATGAGCATCACGTGAAGATCATTGTGAACCCCCGGGCCTAGTCCCTACCGGGCAACTAAGCCGGCCCTTTAGAGAGGCGCGGAAGCAAGAACTCCTTGCTTCCGCGCCTCTTATGCACTTACACGGTCTTTCAAATGACCGGCTCTGCAACGCTAATCCGGCAGCTCAACGACAGCCCGCAGACCGCCAGAAGTACGCGCCGTCAACGAGAGCGAACCGTGGTGGGCTTTGACAATGCCGGCGGCGATCGCCAGTCCCAGGCCGACACCGGCCTCGTCGTCTGACCGTGCGCGCTTGGCGCTGCGCTGGAATGGCTCTGTCAGTGTGTTCACCAGCTCGGGCGGCAGGTGCTCGCCCGTATTCTCCACCGTCAAAATGCCCCTTCCTGCCGCGTTTCCAGTGCTGATCCACACCGTTCCGTTCTCAGGCAGATTGTGCACAATTGCGTTGTGAATCAGGTTGATGATCAGCTGTTGCAGCAGCGGGGGAGAGCCGTGGGTGGTCGCAACCTCATTGGCGACTTCCAAACCAACGACGCGTTTTTCTGCCAGGGGCAGCAGGGTTTCGGTGGCTTCTTCGACCAGCAACGACAGGTCGACTATTTCTGGGGTAAAGGACTTCTGTCCGGCTCGGGTCAGCCACAGCAACGACTCGGTCAGTTCGATGGCCCGCTTGTTGACTGTCCCCAACCGCTGGAGGAGCTCACCGGTGTCTATGTCCGTCTCTTTGCCGGCGACATCCAACAGTGTTTGGGTGATGGCCAATGGGGTGCGCAATTCGTGGGACGCATTGGCGGCGAATCGTTGCTGCTCCGCGACGTGTGCTTCCACTTCCTCCAGCATGGTGTCGAAGGCTTCAGCAAGCTCCCCGAATTCATCGTTGCGACCAGGGAGGTGAATCCGACGGGCGAGGTCGCCCTCGGCCACGGCGCGGGTGGTTTGCGTGATGCGATCCAAGGGGGCAAGCATTCGACCGGCGAGGAACCAGCCTCCAATGAGCCCAAAACCCAGCAGGAAGAGCAGCACGCCGGTGGCCGCGGGTCCAAAGGCATCAAGTAGATCCGAGCGGTTCGGGACGAAACCTCTAGCGCTGTCGATGTTCCCCTCGGGAACATAGCGCAGCAGGAAAACCCAGACGGCGGTGAGCAGCAGCGCGCCAGCCAACATCAGAAAACCGACGTAGCTTAAAGTGAGCTTCAGTCGCACGCTCAGCCCTTTTGGCTTTTCCACTGTCCAACACCATAGGTACTTCACTGTCCGGGGCTTCGATGCAATATCCGACCCCTGGAACTGTTGCGATCACCCACGGTTCGCCCAGACGTTTCCGCAAGGCTGAGACCGTAATGCGCACCGCATTGGTGAAGGGGTCGGCATTCTCATCCCATGCTCGTTCCAGCAGCTCCTCCGCGCTGACCACCCCACCTTCTGCCCCCATGAGGACTTCCAGTACCGCGAACTGCTTGCGTGTTAAAGCCACATAGCGGCCTTCTCGGTAAACCTCGCGGCGAAAGGGATCCAACCTTACTCCAGCTATTTCGCGGATCGGAGGGCGGTGATGAGCCCGGCGCCGACTCAATGCCCGCAGGCGCATCACCAGTTCCTGGAGCTCAAAGGGCTTCGTCAGGTAGTCATCCGCGCCCAGTTCAAAACCTGAGGCCTTCTCATCGAGCCGGTCAGCGGCGGTCAGCATCAGGATCGGCAAACCGGTACCGGAGGCCACGATGGAACGGGCTACTTCATCACCGGAGGGGCCGGGAATGTCACGGTCGAGGATGGCGATGTCGTAGGCATTGATCTCCAAAAGTTCCAAGGCCGTAGCACCGTCCCCGGCAATATCTGCAGCGATGGTTTCCAAGCGCAATCCGTCACGGATCGCCTCCGCCATCAGGAGTTCGTCCTCGACGATCAGTACACGCATAGCCCCAATCGTACGAGCCGGAACATATTGCGGGCATATCAAAATTTCGATACGGCCCGGCAACAGGACGCCGCCTTGACTGGTTCCATGAGAAAAATGCGACCGGCCAAGTGCCGCAAGAAATCCCTCCTGGCCAAAATCATCCTGGTGCTTCTGGCGCTGCTTACCACCCTGTGGGTGCTTGCGTTGGCCCTAACGCTCGGAACCCGCAGTGACTGGAGTCCCTCATCCATGGCGGCAACCGTGACGTCGGTGGTCCAGGGAGGACAAGAGCCAAGGGCAGGTGCGTTAGGGGTGGCTGGTGGGGATGTGCCTTCAGGAACCACTCTGAAGTCCCCGGTACCAGCCGTGCACTACTTGAGTCCGGACCTGCGCGAGGCGATGAATGAGGCAGCAGCCGACGCCGCCAAGGATGACATCAAGTTCATCGTCAACAGCGGCTGGCGCTCGGAAGCATTTCAGCAGCTGCTGGACGAGGCGGTAGACCGGTACGGGTCGAAGCGTGAAGCCGCCTGGTGGGTTGCAACTGCGCAGACTTCACCGCATGTCTCCGGCAACGCGATAGACATCGGATCCTATGACGCGCGGTCGTGGCTAGACCAGCACGGTCGCTACTACGGACTGTGCACGGTGTACGAAAATGAGCCGTGGCACTTTGAGCTGCGCCCGGAAGCGGTGAGCCAGGGCTGCCCCGCCCCGTACACGGATCCGACAGAAGACCCTCGGCTGCAGCGCTAGAAACACGAATTAGGTGACAAGTGGACCGTTCCTTCGATAATGAACAATCCACAGTGAGCAATCGCGGCCTACGCGGACGCCAAACCGTCGGACCGGACGCATAGGATGATTCCCAGGTTCACGAGCTGCAGCGATAAGTACCTGGCTTGCTGCACGGCAACCCTCCTCAACCGAGCGGGGTGCCCCAGGGGAAGAACCGGTCCGCGGCACCAGCCGCCGGGCAAGTCGGTGGATGCCGCGGCGGAGATAAATCCTCCGTCGCCGGGTCCTCCCATGCGAGGGGAACAACAATTGTCTGAAAACGAACGCAGCCAGCACGAGAACTTCAACAAGGAACATGCGCAGGACTTCGAGGCCTGGCGCCGGGAGCTTTACGGTGATGATGTTGTTGGCACGGAATCGGCCGCGAAGATCTATCAGGCCATGAGACTGCGTGCCGACGGCCGGGCCGAGCTGGTTCGGGGAGGCCCGCTAGAGATTCCGGTCGACAAGTACGGTCTGCCGGCAGGCATCAAGGGAAATGAACCAACGGTAAGGGAACAACTGGACCTGCGGTGGGATGCCGCACTGTTGGAAAACCCGTACGCTCCACCGTACGTCCCGCGTCCGAAGGGAAATTGGCTCATCGTCAAGAGCCAACGGTCCGCAATGCTGCTGGATGGCGAACTGTACCGCGGGTATGACACGGAACGGTACATCCACAAGTGGATGCGCGCCGGGTTTACCCCGGAACTGTACTGTCTATTGCACGCGAAGCTTGAAAGCGTCGTGGAGCGCTGCCGGAGCAAGGCGAAGTGGGCAGGGCGTGAGGATTGGTTCGAGGGCCGGTTGGCCGAACTGAATCTTTCCAGCGGGAGCCTCGGAGCGAACGGTGCGAACCTCAACCCCGAGCACTGGCAGGACCTGCCGGGCCTGCTGGTCCGCCTGCCGATCTCGGTAGCGGTGGAGAAGATCCTCCTACTGGGTATGTAGGACCCGGGGCAGGGGGCGGAGGCCTGCTACGACGAGCGACGGCGCGTTCGACGCGCAACGCTGGCAATTGGCTAAAGGGCCTTCTTTCTTCTCCAGGGGCGCGGCAAGCTGAGAACGACCGTGGCCATTATGGTCACGGTCGTTGGCTCCATCCGCAGAGAGGCAAGAACAATGTCAGGCAAAGATGTGCTGTCAGCAGACGAAATCCAGGCACGGCTCTCACAATTGCCGCACTGGCGCTACGGGCTGGGGTCCCTGCGGACCGCTTTCAAGTGCCCGAGCTCGGCCGCCGCGATTCAGCTCGTGTCGGCGATTGGCGCGCTGGCCGAGGAAGCCGGACATCATCCGGACGTGGACTGGCGTTACGACACGGTGTTCGTCAACCTGGTGTCCCACGATGTCGGCGGAGTGACGTCACGGGACTTCACCCTGGCCACCCAGATCTCCGACCAGGCCGAAAACTTTGGTGCCCAAGTGGACCTGGGCCTGGTCCGGACGGTGGAAATCGCCATCGATACCGAAAACCCGCAACAGATCTCCAAGATCTGGCAGGCTGCCCTGGGCTATGAACAGGCGGCGGACGGTGCGCTGACCGACCCGCATGGCCGTGGCCCGGCCATCTGGTTTCAGGAGACCCAAACGCCGAACCAGAACCGTTTCCACGTTGATGTGACGGTGCCCCACAGCCACAGTGGCGACCTGCTGGAAACCCTGAAAACCACCGACGCAGAGTTCGACTACGAGTACGCGCCAAGCTGGGTGATCGTCACGGACAAGCAGGGCAACCGGCTGTGCATTTGCACCGAGGCCGAGTCCGGCCGCGAATAGCCGGTTGCGGGGTGCGGCGTCGCTGCATCTGCGGTGGCACGAAGATGAAACGGTGATGTCGGCGGGAACGGCGCTCGACTGAACCGGCAGTGCAGGACCTACCGGGCGCGACTGCTGCCCGACCCACTATTGGCCGATGGTAGGAGCGACCATGGCTTTCTTTCGCAGGCGTACATCAGGCAGCAGGAAAACACGGGTGGAGTCCTCCTCGCTGGATGAACAGGCGTGGGCCTCGGTGGAGCGCCCCGCGGTGACCTTCCAGGGATTGTGGACCGACCCGCTGGGCAGGCTCGGTACCCGGTGCCTGCAGCTGCTGATCATCGGCGTGATTGCGGGCCTGGTGGTCCTGGGGATGCTGCGGCTGACCCTGATCGTGATTCCCACCCTCATCGCCGTGATCCTCTCCTGCGCCTTGTGGCCGTTGGTGATTCGGCTGCGCCGGGTCATGTCCCCGCTCTTGGCCGCGTGGACCGTCTTCCTTGGCGCGCTGCTGATCCTGGGAGGCATCGGCACCGGGCTGGTGTTCTCGGTCATCAACCAGTGGCCCACCCTGGTCGAGCAGGCCGTGGAGGGGTTCAACCAGCTGAACTCCACCGTCCAAAACGTGGTGGGCGGACTGCCGTTCAGCATTGACGGGCAGCAGCTGGATGACGCGGTGCAACGGGTGACCGCGTTCATCACCAGTTCCGAATTCGGGACCGGGGCGCTGCACACCCTCACCGCCGCCGGCAGCCTGGTCACCGGAACGATCCTGCTGCTGGTCATCCTGTTCTTCTTCCTCAAGGACGGTGACAAGATCTGGGCGTTCTTTGTCTCCTGGACGCCCGCCCACTTCCGGCACACCTGGATTCTTTCCGGGGACCGGGCGCTGCACACGTTTGGCGGCTATATTCGCGGCACCGCGATCGTGGCCGCCGTGGACACCGCAGGCATCACCCTCACCCTGCTGATTTTGCAGATACCGCTGGCGCTGCCGCTGGGGGTGGTTGTCTTCCTCGGCTCCTTCATCCCGCTGGTCGGCGCGACCGTGGTGGGGGTGCTAGCAACCCTGGTGGCGCTGGTGACCAACGGTCCGGTCAGCGCGCTGATTGTGCTGGCTGCGGTGATCCTGGTGAACCAGCTGGAGGGCCACTTCCTGCAGCCGGTGGTCATGGCGCACACCCTGAGCCTGCATCCCCTGGTGGTGTTGATGGCCTTGACTGCCGGAACCGTGCTGGGCGGAATCGTCGGTGCGGTGGTGGCCGTGCCTTTGACCGCAGCGGGGTGGCGGGTGGTGAAGGTATGGACCGGCAGAGAAACCAGCGATCCGGTGCCCCAAGCCCGTGAAGACATTGAACATGTGGAGGAACTGCAGGAAGAGGAAACGAACGCTGCCGAACAGGCCGAGGAGCTGAGCGGGGAACAGCAGCCGGACCGCCCCGACGGTCGGGACTGACCTGCTTTATTTGCGGGACCAAAGAGCAACATGTGCGTCCGCCGAACGCCCGGAAACGGCACTGAGCGGTCCTGCTGCCCGTGGTTACACTGGCAGCAGGACCGCTCAGTGCCAACCCTGGAAAGGACCGCGGACACGATGACACTCAACATCGACAAGCTGCTGGAAGACCCGGTGGTCGAAGCCATGTCGCAGGGCAAGGAGACACTCTGGTTCCGCCAGAGCCACACCCCGACCGCGCAGGCCCTTGACTCCAGCGGACTGGACGCCGATCTCATTGAGGACGCCCGACAGCGGTTTGAGCGCTTTGCCCCCTGGTTCGTGCGCCAATTCCCGGAAACCTCGATCAGCTACGGCATCATCGAATCCCCGGTGCACGGACTGCACCACCTGCAGGCCGAGCTGGATGACCGTCTGGGAAGCCAGCTGCCGGGCAAGTTGTGGATGAAGCGGGACGACATGCTGCCGGTGGCCGGTTCGATCAAGGCCCGCGGCGGGATCCACGAGGTGCTGCAGGTGGCCGAGCGGATCGTGGTGGATGCCGGGGTGCTCAAACCCACGGACAACTACGCACGGTTCGCCGACGAGGACGTGCGCCAGGTGCTCGGGGATCAAGGAATCATGGTTGGCTCCACCGGAAACCTGGGTCTTTCCATCGGGGTGGCGGCCGCCGCGCTGGGGCTGCGCACCACCGTGCACATGTCCGCCGACGCGCGCTCCTGGAAGAAGGAGCTGCTGCGTTCCCGGGGCGTGAGCGTGGTGGAACATCCCGGGGACTTCACCGAGGCGGTGGACGCCGGGCGGGCCGAAGCGGAGGCCGATCCGAGCGTGCACTTTGTGGATGACGAGAATTCGATGGCCCTGTTCGCCGGGTATTCCGCGGCCGCGCACCGGCTGGCCGGTCAGCTCAGGGCGCTGGAGGTGCGGGTCGACCAGGAGCATCCCCTGATGGTGTACCTGCCGTGCGGGGTCGGCGGCAGTCCCGGGGGAGTGAGCTTCGGGCTGAAGCACGTATTTGGGGATGCGGTGCGTTGCTTCTTCGCCGAACCCACGCATTCCCCGGCGGTGACGCTGGGGGTTCGGACCGGTCTGCATGAACGGATCAGCGCGTTCGACCTGGGATTGGACGGCAAGACCGCGGCCGATGGCCTGGCGGTGGCGCGTCCCTCCGAGCTGGTGGGCCGGGCGCTCGCTGACGTGGTGGATGGCTATGCGACGGTCACCGACCAGAAGATGCTCGCCCTGACCGCGCTGCTGGCTGACTGCGAGGACATTCGGGTGGAACCCTCGGCCACGGCCGGTCTGCTGCTGCCCTGGCGGGTGGCGGGCGATCCCGATTTCCGTGGGGCCAGCGGGCTGAGCGAAACCCAGTGGGCCAACGCCACACACCTTGTGTGGTCCACCGGTGGGGCGATGGTGCCGGAGAAGGAAATGGACGGGTACCTCCTAGAGGGACACCGGGAGCTGGAGCAGGTCCAGCTGGGCTAGGTTCGGGCGCACCATCCCTGGGATTGCTGGGCAGGGAACGCAAATGCCGCGGGTGGGCGAAGGAATTCTTCGCCCACCCGCGGCATCGTTGCTCAGGCGCTTCAATTTACTGGAAGCGCGGCCGTGCTACACCCCGAGGGTATCGCGCAGTCGGGCCACGTGGCCCTGGGCATCCACGCCGTATTCGGCGTGGCTGATGTTCCCCTGGGCATCGACCACGACGGTGGAGCGCAGGGTGCCATCGAAGGTGTTGCCGTTGACGGTCTTCTCACCGTACGAGCCGTAGGCCTTGGCGACCTCGTTGTCCGGGTCGGAGAGCAGCGGGAAGGTCAGGGATTCATCGGCGGCGAACTTGGCAATGTCGTGCGGACTGTCCGGGGAGATGCCCAGCACGCTGTAGCCGGCGCCCTGCAGCGAGTTCAGGTTGTCCCGGAAGTCGCAGGCCTCGGTGGTGCAGCCCGGGGTCGCGGCCTTCGGGTAGAAGTAGACAATGACGGACTTGCCGGCGTAGTCCGAGAGCGAGACGTCCTGACCCTCGCTGTTCTTCAGGGTGAACGCCGGAGCCTGCGCGCCGGTCTGCAGGGGAGTGGAGACTGCAGCCATGGGAAAACCTACTTTCATCTAGCGGGAAATTATTTTCATTCTAGTGATACGTCTCTCCATTTTCTAGGGCAAGTTAACGATGTTGCATCCGCTTTCCCGGCTGCCCGCGTTCTTCCGGGTGCGGGTCTATTCCCCACACCGGGCGCATCCGGTGGCACACTGGAAGCATCTGACCGCCCGAACACCGTCCTGGCCTGATTCACTGTGAAGCCGAGGAGAGCCATGTCCCCTGACGAAGTGCTGAACACCGAGGAGCTGGAGCGCAACCTGCAGCGCTTGCCCGGCTGGAGCTATGAAGCGGGCACGTTGCGGACCCGGGTTGCCTGTGCCAGCGCGCAGCAGGCGATTGACCTGTTTGCCGAAATCGCCGAACTGGCGCAGCAGGCCGAGCACCACCCCGACGTGGACTGGCGTTATGACAAGCTGCTGATCGCCTTGACCTCCCATGATGTGGGTGGGAAGATCACCGCCCGGGATGTGGCCCTGGCCCAGCAGATCAGCCATGCGGTGCTGGCCGCGCAGGCGGATCTCGGCTAGGGCGTTCGCCCTGCGCTAAGGCGCGTCATTCTGGGCTTTTGCCGCTGTTTTCCCGACGTGATCCGTGAAATGGTGGGGATATATCCGCGTCCCGTGGTGGCCTTGCGGATTCCCCAACGTTGAAGGAGCAGCATGTCGACCTATGCAGTGACCAACCCCGCTACCGGAGTCGTAGAGGCAACCTACCCCACCGCCAGCGACGCCGAGATCCAGGAGGCCATTGGCGCGGCCCACCAGGGCTTCACCACCTGGTCCACCTCCGAGATCTCCGAGCGCGTCGCGCTGCTGGAGCGGGTGGCCGACATCTACGAGGAACGCGCGGAGGAACTGGCCGCGATCATCACCCGCGAGATGGGCAAGCCGGTGCGCCAGGCCCAGGGCGAAATCAGCATTGTCGCCTCCATCTACCGCTACTACGCCAAGAACGGTCCGAAGTTCCTGCAGGACGAGGAGCTTGAGGTCGCCAGCGGCGGCAAGGCGCTGGTGCGCAAGGAAGCGGTCGGTGTGCTGTTGGGCATCATGCCGTGGAACTTCCCCTACTACCAGGTGGCCCGCTTCGCGGCGCCGAACCTGATGAACGGCAACACCATCCTGCTCAAGCACGCCCCGCAGTGCCCGGAATCGGCGCTGGCCATGGAGCAGATCTTCAAGGACGCCGGCGCCCCGGAAGGCGCCTACGTGAACATCTTCGCCACCAATGACCAGGTGGCCGACATCATCGCCGACCGCCGGATCCAGGGGGTTTCGCTGACCGGTTCGGAGCGCGCCGGTGCCGCGGTGGCCGAGATCGCCGGACGCAACCTGAAGAAGGTCGTGCTGGAACTGGGCGGCTCGGATCCGTTCCTGGTCATGGAGGATGCGGACGTGGCCCGCAGCGCCAAGCTGGGCATGCGCGCCCGCTTCGGCAACACCGGCCAGGCCTGCAATGCCGCCAAGCGCTTCATCGTGGACTCCTCGGTGTACGACGAGTTCTCCAAGGCGCTGGTGGACCAGGTGTCCGGCATCAAGATGGGCGATCCGACCGAGGCCGAGAACTTCGTCGGCCCACTTTCCTCGGCCGCGGCCCGCGACGGGTTGGCCGCCCAGGTGAAGGACGCCGTGGACAAGGGCGCAACCGTGCTCGCCGGCGGCAAGCCGGTGGACGGGGACGGCGCCTACTTTGAGCCGACCGTGCTGGCCGGGGTCACCGAGGACATGCGCGCCTTCAGCGAGGAATTGTTCGGCCCGGTCGCCGTGCTGTACAAGGTGGACGGTGAGGAGGAAGCCGTGAAGCTGGCCAACAACACCGACTACGGGCTGGGTGCCTCCATCCACACCCAGGACGCCGAGCGGGCCGACCGCATTGCCCGCCAGCTGGAAACCGGCATGGTGGCCATCAACGAGCCCTCCGGCACCGCCGCCGAGCTGCCCTTCGGTGGCGTGAAGCGCTCGGGCATCGGCCGCGAGTTGGGCAAGTACGGCATGGATGAGTTCGTCAACCACAAGCTGGTGAAGATCTCCAAGTAGGTTTCCACCCGGAGACATGCGCGATGCTGGGGGCCGAGATGATTCCCGGCTCCCGGCACCGCCCGCCCTTAGGGGGCGTTGGGAACAAAGACTTTGAACAAGCAATACTTCCGCCTTGCCGCTCAAATACGCCGAAGAACCGAGCGCTCGTACCGTTGAGCTCGTGTTCCACGCACATCCGGATAGGAACACCGCACCGGCCAGATCAGGCGAGTCGGCGAAAGCTGGAACTGCGCAGCGAAACCCTGCCTAGTGGGGAACCCCGACCACGAGAACAGCGGTGTGACTTCTCTTTGAAGATACGGCGTGAGCCATCACATCCCGGATTGTGAACACGGGCAGGGCCTGGACCTGTTGTGGATACTGCAATGAAGACCGGGAGAAGTTGCGATGATGAGGAAGACTAGGCCGTTGTCCCGGGCGAATCGTCTCAAACTGGTTGCCGATTGGCGGAAGCGAGGCGGTGCGTCACGGTCCTGACGGCCAGGACCGTGCCGCACCGCCGTGGCCGCACCTCAAGGTGCGACGGGTGGTGTCATGGCACGTGCTGGAGCTAGGCGGCCCAGTGGGCGGCCGATCGGCGCTGCATCAGCTGGCGGTATTCCGCGGTGGAGCTCTCCAGCAACTTGCCGGTGCCCCAGTGCAGGATCACACCGTAACGCCGGATCACATCGAGCATGTCCAGCTCGCCGCTGCGGTACCGCTCTGCCACGCCCTCGGCGTCCTCCTGCAGCCAACCATGGCGTCCGGCCCGAATTTCGGTGCGCAGCGCCGTGGTCTCGGTTTCCAGGATCCGGTAGTCATCCACCTCCGCGTCGACTTCCTCGATGATCACACCATAATCGGCGGCGGCCCGCTCAATGGAGACATACCCGTCGATGACGTCTTCCAGCACCTCTGCGGGGGTCCGTTCCAGCGGGTCCCCAAACCCGCCGCCGCCCGCCGAGGGGCGAGTAAAGACATCACCGGGCTGCAGCGGCACCGAGGAGAAAATGGAGCCCAGGAACTGTTCGTCCTCGGTGTCCCGGTTCAGCCACACCCCGTGCGGAATGGAAGGCAACCCGCCCTCAATGCCCCAGGTGATAGAACGCGATCGGTCGCAGCAGTAGCTCATCACGGTAGAATGCGCGTCCGTGAGCATGCCGCCCTTTTCAATCCCCAGCCCACCACGGTAGCGGCCCGGGCCGGCGGAGTCGATGGCAATTTCATGCTTGGTGGTCAGCACGGGAGACAGGCGCTCCTGGCCCTCAACCGGCTGAACCGCCAGCCCCGGCCCGAAGACCGGCGCGGTAGCACTGGCACCGTCTTTGGTGGCCCGGCCGCCCCAGCCGCCGGCCATCCAGTCGTACCACATGAAGTAGTCGTCATTTGCGGTGCGCGCGTCTTTGCCACCCACCAGCAGGTATTCCAGGTTGAAAGCGCAGGCCATCGCTCGTTCGGGCATGATCTGGCTCCACAGCTCGAAGATCCCATTCATGATCTTCTCGTAAGGCCCGGAACAGAAACCGGTGACTGCGTGGGGCCAGCCCGCGTTCACCACGGAGCCCTCCTCACCAATCTCCGCCTGCACCGCAGCGTAGAAGCCGGAGTTTAACGGCACCTCAGGGAAGAACGTCTTGGTCCCGGCATAGATTGCCGAATGGCTGGTGCCGTAGCCGGAGTTCAGGAAGGTGGAAACCGCGGGAGCCGATCCAGACAGGTCATAATGAATTCCCTGACCGTCCAGCTTCAACTTGATCTTGATGGGAACCAACCCCTCGCCCTTGCCCGGATCCACATCCAGGTAGTCGGTGGTCTCCCACTCGCCCTGCGGCAAGCCGGCCAGCTGCCTGCGCACGATGCGTTCAACGTAGTCCTGGGTTTCCTGCATGGCGGTGACCACGGTGTCCTTGCCGTACTTGTCCACCAGGCGCAGGATTTCGCGCTCGCACACTGCCGTGGCCTCGGACTGGGCGTGCAGGTCGCCCATGGCCTGTTCTGGAGCCCGGGTGTTGGAGACCAGCAACTGCGCCACGTCGTGCAGGAACGTGTTCCTGGAGTAGATGCGGACCGGGGTGATGCGCAGGCCCTCGCCGAAGTGCTCGCTGGCGTTCACGTCGAAGGAGCCGGGGACGTTGCCGCCGATGTCCGCCCAGTGCCCCTTGTTTTGGGCAAACCCGATGATGCTGCCCTCGGAGAAGATGGGGCGGATGAAGGACACGTCGTTGAAATGGGTGCCACCGCGGTACGGGTCATTGATCGCGAAGACGTCCCCGGGGTGGATGTCGGTGCCGAACTGCTCCAGCACCGCCTTGCATTGGAAGTGTAGGGTTCCGACGTGCACCGCAATGTCTCCCGAGCCCTGCATCACGGTATTGCCCTGGGCGTCGCACAGCGCCGAGGAGAAGTCCCGTGAATAGATGACGAAGGAGTAGCAAGTGCGCAGAATCTGCTCGCTCATCAAGTCCACCGAGGTGGCGAACGCGTTTTTCAGCACCTCGAAGGTGACCGGGTCCAGGGCCCGCTTGGCCGCCTGGTGTACTGGGGTTTCAATTAACTGGGTCACGACTTAGCCTTCCGTGGAATTCTCAAGGTTGTGCAGGTGAATGCGAATGTTTCCCCAGCCGTCAATTTCCGCGGTGGTGTTCGGGGGAACGACGGTGGTGGAATCGAGCTGGTCGATGATGGCCGGGCCCAGGAACGTGGCGCCGGCCGGCAGTAGGCTACGCTCGTACACCGGGGTGTCCACCCAGCCGAGCTCGCCAAAGTATACGTTGCGCCGTGAGGCGGGGGTGCCCGGGTCGGCGTTCAGCTCGGTGGCCGGGACGAAGCCCGGCTTGGGCGTCTTGCCGATGGCGGTCAACCCCAGCTGGTAGATTTCCACCGGCTGGTCCTCCTGGCTGAATGCGAATTCACGCTCGTGCTGCTGGTGGAAGGTCTCCACCGCCAGCTGAAGGGCGCCAGGGCCAGTGCCCATCGGAACGGCCAGGGAACGCCACTGCCCGGCGTAGCGCATGGAGATCTCCCTTTGCAGCAGAGCGTCCTGCTCGCTGACGCCCTCGTGACGCAGACGGGCCGTGGCCTCCTTTTCCAGCGCGGCGAACTCGGTCTCCACGTGTTTCGGATCGGTCTCCGAGGCCAGCGCGTTGAACATCACCGACAGGTCGTGACGGATGTCCACGAGCAGGCAACCCAGTGCCGAGGTGACGCCCGGGTTGGCCGGAACCACCACGGTGGGAATGGACAGTTCCCTAGCCACCTCCGCGCCATGGAGCGCGCCAGCCCCGCCGAAGGCGATGAGCGCGAAATCGCGCGGGTCATATCCACGGCGAATGGAAATCAGGCGGACGGCATCGGCCATATTGGCGTTGGCCACCTTTACGATCGAGTGCGCCGCCCCGGCGGTGCTCATGCCCAGCGGCTTTCCAATCACCCGGTCGATGGCCTCGAGCGAGAGCGTTTTGTCCAATTCTCGGGCCCCACCGGCCAGCATCGTGCCCAACCGGTTCATGGCCACATTGGCATCGCAGTTAGTGGGTTCGTTGCCGCCGGTGTTGTAGCAGGCCGGGCCCGGAGAAGCTCCGGCGGATTGCGGACCGTTGCGCAGGGAGCCGGCGATGTCCAGATGTGCCAGCGAACCGCCGCCGGCCCCGATGGTGAGCACCTCGATGGATGGGAAGACGATGGGGTGGCCGTATTCGACCTGCCATTCCTTGGTGATGCGCAGTTCACCGCCGGAGATCAATGAGATGTCTGTGGAGGTTCCACCCATGTCCAACCCGACGGCATTTTCGAATCCGCATTGCTGAGCCACGTGCTTCGCAGCGATGGCACCGGCGGCAATTCCGGAGGCGGCCAGCCGAACCGGGTAGCGCTTGACCATGCGCGGGGTCATGGAACCGCCCCCGGAGTGCAGCAACAGCAGGTCGCCCTGGTAGCCACCGGCCTTCAGCTCCTGCGCCAGGCGGTCCACGTACCCGGTCACCAACGGCGCCAGCACCGCGTTGGAGACGGTAGTGTTGAATCGATCGTGCTCAAAGATCTCGGGAAGGATCTCGGCTGAGGCGGAGACCGCAGTGTCCGGAAGCTCTTCCTGCAGGATCTCGCGCATCCGGATCTCGTTCGCCGGGTTGGCGTAGGAATTCAGGAAACAGACCGCTACGGTGCTCACCTGGCGCTTGCGCAACAAGGCGGCCAGCTGCCTGGCCTCGATTTCGTCCAGCTCGGTCAGTACGTTACCTGCGTAATCGGTGCGCTCGGTCACCTCGAAGCGGTCGCGGCGACGGATGTAGGGGCCGGAAACATCGTTGTAGGCGTCCCAAAGGTCATCCTTGGTCCCGTCGCCAATCTCGATGGCGTCGCGGAACCCTCGGGTGGTGACCAGCGCGGCTTTGGGGAAACGACGGGTGATCAACGCATTGGTGGCCACCGTGGTTCCATGCGAGAACAACGACACGTCTGCCAGGTTAATGTTGGCGCGCTGCACTCCGCTCATAACCGCCTCCATGGGGTCGTGAGGAGTGGAGGGAACCTTGGTGACGCGCATCCTCTGGGATTCATCGTCGAAGATGCAAACGTCGGTGAAGGTTCCGCCAACGTCAACGGCGACTCGTAAGTTGGCCATGTTTTCTCCTTGTGTGGCTTAGAAGTTCGTGTTATCCACTGTGGGATGTGACGTGCGTCTCTGTCACTGGTGGAAATCAAATTCCCGTGAGCGTAGATTGTATTTTCGACAACGACCTCGAAATGCCGGGACAGTTCCTGGCACGATTTCGGGAAGGGCGATGGGGTGGAGCGGCTAAGAGAGCCAGTGACGGTTCAGCAATTGCTGCAGGTTAAGTCCCTGGGAATGCATAAGGTGGTCGTGCCGCGTCCTGAACTTGCGGTGACCGGCGCCCACACCTCGGAGATCCACGAGCCAGCGCGGTGGTTTGAACCGGGGAACATGATGCTCACCACCGGGCTGCGCCTGGCCCCGGCGGGCGAGCGTGCACAGATTGCGCAAGAATTGGCTTCTGCGCTGCGCAAGGCCCGTGTAGCGGCATTATGTTTTGGGCTCGGGGTGTACTTCGAACAGGTTCCAGTCGAGCTGGTCGAAGCCTGTTCCGCGGAAGAAATCAACCTGCTGACGATTGCACGAGACGTTCCCTTTAGTCATGTAGAAAAACATGTAAATGCCCTAGGCCCTGTGACCGAGGACTACGGAATCAAGCGGGCCATGTGGCTCACAAATGATTTGCTGGACAGCATCGCCACCGACCAGCCAATTGCCTCGCTGATTCAGCGGGTAGCCTCCAGTTGCCGCGGGGCGGCCATGCTTTATGAAGACACCGGTAAGCTCATCGAATCCAGTGGCGATGGACCGGTGCACCTGGTGTTGACGGCCATCAGTGAACATGGAATGCAATACGAGCGAATCAGCATCGGCCGCTGGCGCGTTATGTACCGTTCCCTGGTCATGCGTGGTCGCGGGTATCACCTCGCCATTGCAAGCCGAAACGAGGCGGTTCTGGAAGAGGTAGGGGATCTGCTGTTGGATACTACCCAGAAGATGCTTGGTGCCATCAAGGGGCTACAGCATTTGGACACCTCGCGTCGCCGCCATGAGAGCGCACAACTGCTGACTAGCCTGCAAGATGGAATAGAGGTTTCCCGGGAACTACGCTACTGGGAGCTGATCAAGCCGTTCGGTTTTGAGCCGTACCAGCCAGTGCGCAGTGTGACGGCTGTGGTGTGTCATGAAGGAAACCTTGGTCCAAGGCGAGTGGATAACATCATCACGTCGGCGCAACGAGGGGGCGTAGCTCTGCTCTTCGCCGAAAACGGGAGCAGCCAGGACATCCAGGCTGGCTTCAATGCGCTGTTGCCCGATTCCCCTCGCGCGCTGGAGTGGCTCGAGTCCCAGCGCGAGAACCTCGCGATCGGCTTGGGTGAGGCTTCTGGTTCCCTATCGCGACTTCCGGAATTGTTGCGTGGGGCAGAACTGGCGGCAAAGGTCGCCTTGCGCGAAACCGTGCACCTGGTGGGTACCGAAGGCGTGATCATGAAGGCGGACGAACTGGATCCTGCCACATGGGTGCTGGCACGGATCGATAGTCCACTGGACCGCCAACAACTGGTGCGCTTTATCGCTCCACTTCGAGATGAACCGGAACTGGAGGAGACATTGATTTCCTTCCTCGCCCTGAACCAGGATATTGGCCAAGTAGCTTCACGAATGTTCGTTCATCAGAACACGGTGCGATATCGCCTTCGCAAGGCTGCGGAGCTGCTTGGCGGCACCATCGCCGAGGCTCGCATGATGGCGGGTCTATACCTAGCCTATGAGCGCCGAATTGTGGACCACCAATTGCGCAACCGTGATCTTGGGCCGTCTGAGGAACCACGAAACTAGGAAACGCTGTGTACATGACCTGCACGCTGGCATAGGAACTTGTGCGTTCAGGCAACAACCATTGACCGCAGGTATGACCCGGAGCTCATCCAAGCGGCAGAACACGGTCAGCTCAGGGGTGATGAGGATAGGGGGCAACGTCCGGGTCTGTTGAAAGCGACTTGTGTGGGAACTTTCTTTCTCGTGAAGACCCCGATTTTCTCCCTCCCAGCGGCAATCCGCAAATCCCGCCACCGGGCGCACTGGTTTACGCTCTGAACTGCGAAGGGTGGCTAACATGCGCGAAGGGCTATTGACACCGGCACTGCAAGTGTCTGCGGTAGCGTGGAGGCAGCCGCGGTAAACCGTGGCAGAGGCGGCAAGGAAGCAGGGGTATGGGCTGGGTTGAGGTGATCCCGTTCCTGGCGGGACTGGGAATCATCACGCTGACCGCCCAGCTGCTGGTTGGATCCATGCGCAGCGGCAGCCTGCGGCGCAACGCCGCGGTGGGCCTTCGCACCAGCGCCACGCTGGCCTCGGACGAGGCCTGGCTGACGGGCCACGCCGCCGCGGTCCCGCAGATGGCCCGCGCGGCCCGCAGTGGATGGCTGTTGCTGGCGGCTTCCGTGCTGTGCGCGGCGCTCTTTCGGCCCCCTGTGGGCTTCGCGGTGGCCGGGGCGGGCTACCTGCAGGTGATCGGCTGGCTGTTGGCCGCCGCCGTCACCGGCCATCGCGCCGCCAAGGCGGTCGCGGACGCGCTGCCCTGAGCCCGTTGTTGCGCGTCGATTCGCGGATTCCTGCCAACTTCAGCCCTGGCGGGTAGTCCTGCGCGGTGGGGAACGTGTCGAACGCCATAAGTGATTGGCACAATTCAATCAAAAGGATGACTCCAAAGCCCAACGGGGACTACTAGACTGGCTTTCGCCCTCAAATCCCTGCGCCGAAAAACCGGTTCGCGCCCAGCGGTTTCGGGACTGACGCTAGCGAGGACAAACCACATGCTTCTGAAGCTCATCCTAAAACACTCCAAACCCTATGCCGGGTGGATCGTTGCGGTCTTCATCCTGCAACTGGCCACCACCATGGCCACGCTGTTCCTGCCCAGCCTGAACGCCAAGATCATTGACGTGGGTGTGGTCAACACCGATATTGACTACATCTGGCGCACCGGCGGGATCATGCTGGTCGTTGCCTTCGTGCAGGTGATCACCGCGATCGGCGCCGTCTACTTCGGCGCCAAGACCGCCATGAGCCTGGGCCGGGATATCCGCCAGGCCGTGTTCGAGCAGGTCTCCACGTTCTCCGCGCAAGACGTGAACAAGTTCGGGGCCGCCACCTTGATCACCCGCGGCACCAACGACGTGCAGCAGGTGCAGATGCTCACCCTGATGCTGCTGAACTTCATGATCACCGCCCCGATCATGTCCATTGGCGGGGTCATCATGGCCATCCGCGAGGACCCGGGCCTGTCCTGGCTGGTCTGGGTGTCGGTGCCGGTGGTGCTGATTGTGGTGGGCATCCTGGTCATCAAGCTGATGCCGCTCTTCCGCCAGATGCAGGTGCGCATTGACGGGATCAACGGTGTGCTGCGTGAGCAGATCACCGGCATCCGCGTAGTGCGCGCGTTCGTGCGCGAACAGCACGAGACCGAGCGCTACGCGGACGCGAACCAGAAGTTGACCGACCTGGGTGTCAAGGTCGGCAACCTGTTCGTGCTCATGTTCCCGGCGATCTCGATGATCCTGCACCTGTCCACCGCCGCCGTGCTGTGGTTCGGCGGGCACCGGGTGGATGCCGGCCAGGTGGAGGTCGGGGCGCTGACCGCGTTCCTGCAGTACCTGCTGCAGATCCTGATGGCGGTCATGATGGGCACCTTCATGGCCATGATGGTCCCGCGCGCCATGGTCTCCGCCGACCGCATCGGCGAGGTGCTGGACACCAAGCCGAGCATGACCGAGGCCGAGGACCGCGAGGTGCACCTGCCCACCCCCGGCACCGTGGAGTTCCGCAACGTCAGCTTCGGCTACCCGGGTGCCGAGGCCCCGGTGCTGAACAACATTTCCTTTACCGCCCAGCCGGGCAAGGTCACCGCGATCATCGGGTCCACCGGTTCGGGCAAGACCACCTTGCTGAACCTGATCCCGCGGCTCTACGACGTGACCCGCGGGCAGATCCTGATCGGCGGGGTGCCGGTGGATGAACTGGGCCGGGATGCGATCTCGCGCAACATCTCCGCCGTCCCGCAGCGCCCCTACCTGTTCTCCGGCACCATCGCCAGCAACCTGCGCTTCGGGGCGCAGAGGGCCAGCGACGCTGAGCTGTGGCAGGCGCTGGACATTGCCCAGGCGGCGGACTTCGTCGCCGAACGCGAGGGGCAGCTGGACTCAAAGATCTCCCAGGGCGGCACCAACGTCTCCGGCGGGCAGCGCCAGCGCCTGTGCATCGCCCGGGCCCTGGCCGCCAAGCCGCGCACCTACCTGTTCGATGACTCGTTCTCGGCACTGGACGTGGCCACCGACGCGAAGCTGCGCGCCGCCCTGGCCGAGCCGACGAAGGACGCCGCGGTGATCATCGTGGCCCAGCGCGTCTCCACGATCACCCGGGCCGACCAGATCCTGGTGCTGGACCACGGGGAAATCGTGGCCCGCGGCACCCATGAGGAGCTGCTGGAAAGCTCGGAAACCTACCAGGAAATCGTTTCGTCCCAGCACAGTGCGGAGGAGGTGGCCTAGATGGCGGATCAGAAGAAGAACTCCTCGGCCCCCGAGGTGGATGCGAGCCTGGAAGAGGTCGACGAATTCGCGGCCGCGGCCAGCAGCGACACCTGGGACGAGGCCCCGGTACGCAAGGCCCAGCACTTCTGGCCCTCGGCCAGGCGCCTGGTCGGACTGCTCGCCCCGTACAAGCTGGGGATGAGCATCGTCTTCGCGATGATCGGCATCTACGTGGTCCTCTCGGTCACCGCACCGCGGGTGCTGGGACGGGCCATGGACGTGATCTTCGCCGGGCTGATCGGCAAGAACATCCCGGCCGGGACCCCGGCCGACGTGCTGATCCAGCAGCTGCGCGACAGCGGCGATGACACCCAGGCCGACATGCTCTCCCGGGTGGACTTCGTGCCCGGGCAGGGCATCGACTTCACCCAGCTCTCCCGCTTCATCCTGATCGTGCTGTCGATGTACTTCATCGCCTCGATCTTCATGTGGCTTTCGGGCTGGCTGCTGAACCGCCTGGTGATGAAGGTGGTGTACCGGCTGCGCAAGGACGTTGAGGACAAGATCAACGCACTGCCGCTGAACTACTTCGACACCCGCCAGCGCGGGGACATCCTCTCCCGGGTGACCAACGACGTGGACAACATCCAAAACGCGCTGCAGCAGGCGCTGAGCCAGCTGGTGCAGTCCGCGCTGAGCGTGCTGGGCATTGTGATCATGATGTTCGTGGTCTCCTGGCAGCTGGCGCTGATCGCACTGGTGGCGCTGCCGTTGTCCGCGGTGGCCGCCGGCATCATCGGCACCCGGGCGCAGAAGCTGTTCACCGCCCAGTGGAAGAACACCGGTGCGCTGAACGGGCAGATCGAGGAATCCTTCTCCGGCCACGAGCTGATGAAGGTCTTCGGGCGCGAGGACGACATGGTGGAGCGCTTCACCCAGCGCAACGACGAACTGTACAAGGCCAGCTTCGGGGCCCAGTTCGTCTCGGGCATGATCATGCCGGTGATGAACTTCGTCTCCTACCTCTCCTATGTGGGCATCGCCGTGGTCGGCGGGCTGCGCGTGGCCTCCGGGTCGATGAGCCTGGGGGATGCGACCGCGTTCATCCAGTACTCGCGCGAGTTCACCCAGCCGCTGGGGCAGATGGCCGGGCTGGCCAACATGCTGCAGTCCGGGGTGGCCTCCGCCGAACGCACCTTCGAGCTGCTGGACGCCGAGGAGCAGGAGGCGGAGGATGCGCGCACCCAGCTTCCCGCCCGCACCGACGGGCACGTCTCCTTCCAGGACGTGAGCTTCTCCTACACCCCGGACCAGCCGCTGATCGAGAACCTGTCCTTTGACGCGGATCCCGGGCACACGGTGGCGATCGTGGGGCCGACCGGGGCGGGCAAGACCACCCTGGTGAACCTGGTGATGCGCTTCTACGAGCTGAACTCCGGGCGGATCCTGGTGGACAACGTGGACATCACCCACCTGTCCCGCGCGGACCTGCGCTCCAAGGTGGGCATGGTGCTGCAGGACGCCTGGCTGTTCGGTGGGACCATCATGGAAAACATCCGCTACGGCCGGCTGGACGCCACCGATGACGAGGTCATCGAGGCGGCGAAGGCCACCTTCGTGGACCGCTTCGTCCGCGCCCTGCCCGAGGGCTATGACACCGTCATCGACGAGGAGGGCACCAACGTCTCGGCCGGTGAGAAGCAGCTGATCACCATCGCCCGCGCGTTCGTGGCCAACCCCTCGCTGCTGATCCTGGATGAGGCGACCAGCTCGGTGGACACCCGCACCGAACTGCTGGTGCAGCAGGCCATGGCGGCGCTGCGCACCGACCGCACCAGCTTCGTGATTGCCCACCGCCTGTCCACGATCCGCGACGCGGACACCATCCTGGTGATGGAGGCCGGACGGATCGTGGAGCAGGGCAGCCACGAGCAGCTGCTGGCCGCCGAGGGCGCCTACTACCGGCTCTACCAGTCCCAGTTCTCCGGCCCGGCCGAGGACGTGGACGCCAACCCGGACACCGCCGCCGTGCCGGTGACCGGCGGAAGCCCGGCCGCCGCCGCTTCCCCCACCCCGGGGGAGCAGTCCGAGACCGGACGGTAGTCCTGCCCGCAGGGCCGCGATGGCGGGAAGCACCCCTTCCCGCCGTCGCGGCCCTGACGCATTTAAGGGGGCCAACCCCGCACAGTGATGTTGCCCATGCCGCGGCGGCAACCCCCGTGCTGCCGGGGGTGGAACAGGCCCGGCAGCACGGGCGAATGCTGGTGTCCGTGCGGAAATCCAGCTTCCTGGCAGCGCGCCGGGAGCGTTGACAGGCCGCTTTGGATGGTTGGATACTGACAGCAGATCGCCGACCACTTGGCTGTTTTCCAACGTCGTTGCGTCGTCCGGAGCGTGCGGCCCGAATCGGGGCCCGGGCATCGGGTACCACGATGAGTGGCCGGATGCATGTTCGCAGTGGCACGCCGAGGGAAAGATGAACCAAGCATGGCAGCTGAGACCGGGGAAGCGATACAGGGCCACGTAGCCAAACTCAGCATGCTCACCCTCACCGGCGTGGTCGTCGGTTCCATGGTGGGCGCCGGGGTCTTCTCACTACCGGGCAGGTTCGCCAGCGAAACCGGGATCTTCGGTGCGGTCATCGCCTGGATCATCGCCGGGGCCGGCATGCTCATGCTCGCCTTTGTCTTCCAGATGCTGGCCAACCGCAAACCCGAACTGGACGCCGGGGTGTACGCCTACGCGAAGGCCGGGTTCGGGGAATACCTCGGGTTCTTCGCCGCCTTCGGGTACTGGGCCAGCGCCTGCGCGGGCAACACCTTCTACTGGGTGTTCATCATGTCCACCCTCTCCGGGCTGGGGGTGGCCGGGCTGGGTTCCGGAGCCACCCTGCTGGCGGTGGGGCTGTCCTCGATCGGGTTGTGGGTCTTCTTCCTGCTGATCCGCCGGGGCGTGCAAAGCGCGGCCCTGGTCAACCAGATTGTCACCATCGCCAAACTGGTGCCGATCATCATCTTCATTCTGATCTGCCTGTTCGTGTTGGACCCGGAGGCGTTGCGGCAGAACTGGTACGGCGCGGACTACGCCGGATCACTCTTTGAGCAGGTCCGCTCCACGATGCTGGTCACCGTCTTTGTCTTTTTGGGCGTGGAGGGCGCGAGCGTGTATTCGCGCCACGCCCGGCGCCGGACGGACGTGGGACGGGCCACCATCCTGGGGTTCCTGTCCGTGTTCGCGATCTTTGCCTCGGTCACCATCGTCTCCTACGGGGTGATGCCCATGGAGCAGATCAGCCAGCTGGAGCAGCCCTCCATGGCCGGGATCCTGGAATACGCGGTCGGCCCGTGGGGCCGCTGGTTTGTGAGCATTGGGCTGATCATCTCGGTGCTGGGCGCCTACCTGGCCTGGTCGCTGATGGCCGCCGAGGTGCTCAGCGTGGCCGCGAACGAACGGGACATGCCCTGCTTCCTGGGCAAGCTGAACCGCACCGACGTGCCGGTGAACGCGGTGCTGCTGACCTCCGTGCTGGTACAGGGCATGCTGGTCATCCTGCTGTTCGCCGAGGACGCGCTGGACCTGGCGCTGGATTTGACCAGCTCCCTGACGCTGATCCCGTTCCTGCTCGCCGCGCTGTACGCGGTGAAGGTGGCCTACGCCGCCCGGCACGGGCAGGGGGAGCGCCGGGCCTCCGGGAGGGACCTTCTCACCTCGGTGCTGGCGGTGGCCTACACCGCCTTCCTGGTCTTCGCCGCCGGCTGGCACTTCTTGCTGCTCTCCTTCATCATCTACGCCCCGGCCACCATCCTGTTCGTCATGGCCCGCCGGGAGCAGGGACGCAAGGCCTTCGAAGGCCGCGAACCGGTGATCTTTGCCCTCTCCCTGCTCGGCGCCCTGCTGGGCGTCGTGGCCCTGGGCGCGGGGTGGATCCACCTCTAGGACAACAGTCGCTGAACTGCACAACGAGAAACCACCAGGGTCGGGCGGCTGTCCGATTCGCAAGGAACGGAAGGAACACGGACCATGAGCGAAACCACGGGCAAGGGTGTGCATTCGGAGGTCGGGCAGCTGCGCAAGGTGCTGGTGTGCGCGCCGGGGCTGGCCCACCGCAGGCTGACCCCATCGAACTGTGACGACCTGCTGTTTGACGACGTGATGTGGGTGGAAAGCGCCCAGCGCGACCACGCAGACTTCGTCTCCAACCTGCGCGGCAACGGGGTGGAGGTGCTGGAGCTGCAGGAGGTGCTCACCCAGACCATGACCCAGGCCGAAGCCCGGCAGTGGCTGCTGGAACGCAAGGTGGTGCCCAACGTGGTCGGTGGCGGGCTGGTCGAGGGCACCCGGGCCTACCTGGATTCGCTGGACGAGGGCCGCCTGTCCGAACTGCTGCTGGGCGGCATGGCCACCAGCGACCTGCCCGAGGACTACCGCACCGATTACGTGAACCTGGCCCGCGAATCCCGCGGCATCTATGAGTACCTGATGCCGCCGCTGCCCAACACCCTCTACACCCGGGACACCACCTGCTGGATCTACGGGGGAGTGACCCTGAACCCGCTGTACTGGGATGCCCGCCGGGATGAGACCCTGCTGATGAAGGCGATCTACAAGTTCCATCCCGAATTCCGGGATTCGACGATCTGGTGGGGGGATCCCGAACAGGAGTGGGGCCAGGTGACCGTGGAGGGCGGGGATGTGATGCCGGTGGGCAACGGGGTGGTGCTGATCGGCATGAGCGAGCGCACCTCCCGCCACGGCATTACCCAGCTGGCCTCCTCACTGTTCCGCCAGGGGGTGGCCGAGCACGTGATCGTGGCCGGGATGCCGAAGCTGCGTGCGGCGATGCACCTGGATACCGTGTTCACCTTCGTGGACCATGACGTGGTGACCCTGTATCCCAAGATCATGGACGAGGTGCACACCTTCTCGCTGCGTCCCTCCGATCAGGAACCGGGTGTCACGGTGATTGACCACGGCACCAAGAGCTTCACCGACGTGGTCGCCCAGGCGTTGAACCTGCCCAAGCTGCGGGTGGTGGCCACCGCCGGGAACAACTATGACTCCGAACGCCAGCAGTGGGACAGCGGCAACAACGCCGTGGCCCTGCGCCCCGGCGTGGTGTACACCTATGACCGCAACACCCAAACCAATGATGCGCTGCGTGCCGCCGGCATCGAGGTGCTGCCGATTGTCGGCGCCGAGCTGGGCCGCGGCCGCGGCGGCGGGCACTGCATGACCTGCCCCATTGAGCGGGACGCCGTGCAGTACTAGCACGCACCTGCCCACGGGTGCCCCGAAGTTGACGAGGCGGCGCATTGGCGTGCAAAGACCCCGGGAACGGGTGATCGGCTTTCTGGCCGACCGCCGGTTCCCGGGGTCTTTTGGGTGTTGGCTCCTAGCCCAGCTGTTCCACGGCATCGCAGGGGTTGGTGCCCGGCTGCAGGTTGCGCACCGTCAGGGAGAGCTTGGCCAGCAGCTCCTGCAGCTGGCGGCTTTCACTCTCATCGAGCTGGGCGAGCAGTTCCTGCTCCGCCTGCGCGACCTTGCCCTCGAGCCGCTTCAGGGTTTCCAGCCCCTGCGCGGTGGCGATAATCTTGCGCGCCCGCCGGTCGGAGGGGGCGGGGATGCGTTCGACCAGGTTTGCCTGCACGAGGTCGTCAATGAGGTAGGTCAGCACGGTGCGGTCAATTCCCAGGTGCCCACCGAGCGCCTGCTGGTTGGCCGGGTCATGGTGCACCACGGTGGACAGCAGCTGGAAGCCGCGCACCCCGCAGGGGATCCCGGCGACCGCCTCGGCGAACCGCGACTGGTGCCCGCGCAGGATCATGCCCAGATGCCAGGCCAGGTCCCCGGGATTGGGGGTGCTGGCGGCGGCTGGGGCGGTGACAGTGTCCGGTGCGGTGTTCATGTCATCCATTCTATCGGAATATATGCGCTTGCATAGATGTTCTGTTATCAATATAGTCTGTACTACAACATATTTGAAGGGTGTGTCAGATGGATTCAGTTCAGCAGCGCGACCAGAAGACCGTGGGGATTCTGGGTGCCGGCCGCGTCGGCACCGCCGTGGCCCGCCTGGCCCTGGACGCCGGCTACCGGGTCAAGATCGCGACCTCCAAGCCCGCCAGCGAGATCAGCCTGATCGTGGACATCGTCACCCCGGGCGCCGAGGCCGTCAACGCCAGCGACCTGGCCGACGCGGAAATGATCGTGGTCGCCGTGCCCCTGCACAAGTACCGCACCGTGGACCCGGCCCTGCTGCAGGGCAAGACCGTCATTGACGTCATGAACTACTGGTCGGGCACCGACGGGGAGATCGCCGAATTCGAGGACCCCACCCAGTCCTCCAGCGAGGTCATCGCCCAGCACCTGGCCGGGGCCAACCTGGTGAAGTCCTTCAACCACATCGGCTACCACGACATGGAGCCGGAAGCCGGGGGAGCCGGGGACGGCGAGGCCCGCGCCCTGGCCCTGGCCGGGGATGACCCCCGGGCCGTCCAGGAGGTCGCCGAGTTCATCAGCAGCGTCGGCTTCGCCCCGGTGATCGCCGGGGACCTGCGCTCCGGGCGGCTGTTCGAACCCGGAACGCCGATCTTCAACGGGCGCTTCACCGCGGCGGAAATGGAAGAGCAGTTCAACGCTGCCCGCGTCTCCCGCTAACCACATCACCGCTTCCCACCAAGACAAGGAACCCACGACATGGAACTCGGCGCCTACAGCTTCGGCGACACCCAGCGCAACGCTGACGATTCACTGCGCAGCACCTCGGAAGCCATCACCAACCTGTTCGAGGCCATCAAGTTGGCCGACCGCAGCGGGCTGGACTACTTCGGGGTGGGGGAGCACCACACCACCAGCATGCCGGCCTCCTCGCCCGGAGCCATCATCGCGGCGGCCGCCGCAGCCACCGAGCAGATCAAGCTCGGCAGTGCGGCGAGCATCATCAGCACCGATGACCCGGTGCGGATCTACCAGCAGTTCGCCACCGCTGACATCATCTCCGGCGGCGGCCGTGTGGAGATCACCGCGGGCCGCGGCTCCTCGGTGGAAACCTTCCCGCTGTTCGGCTATGACCTGGAGGAGTATGACGAGCTCTACGCCAACAAGCTGGATCTGCTGATGACCATCAATGATTCGCAGGCCCCGGAGGTCACCTGGTCCGGGAACAAGCGCCCGGCCCTGAACGACCTGGCCGTGGTGCCGCGTCCGGCCCAAGGCAAGCTGCCGATCTGGCTGGCGACCGGCGGCAACGCGAGCTCCTCGGCCCGCGCCGGCCAGCTGGGCCTGCCGGTGTCCTACGCCATCATCGGCGGGGCACCGCACCGCTTCGCCCCGTTGGCGGACCTGTACCGCAAGGCCGGTGCCGCCTCCGGGCACGCACCGGAAACCCTGAAGGTCTCCGTGGCGGCCATGGGCCTGATCGCCCCGACCAAGAAGGAGGCGTTGGAGCGTTTCTACCCGGGCTGGTACAACCTGAACCTGGAAATGGGGCGCCTGCGCGGCTGGCCAGCCCCGGACAAGCGGGCCTACGACATCCAGGCCGAGGCACCGGGCGCCTACTACGTCGGTGACCCGGACGAAGTGGCCGAACGCATCGTGCACCTGCACGGCTACCTGGGCCACACGCGGCACTTCCTGCAGATGGACGTCGGCGGCATCCCGCAGGAGCAGCTGCTCGAATCCATCGAGCTGCTGGCCACCGAGGTGAAGCCCCGCGTCCAGCGGCTGCTGGAAAAGAAGTAATCGCGGGTTAGCGGCGGAATAAAGGCGCGCGAACACCACCAGGGTGTTTGCGCCCCTTTGCACTGCCCGGAGTCCGCCAGGGGGCGTGCGGGAAAACGGACGCAGACTCTGAAATGACTGGATGCAATTCACCTTTTGGGACAGGGGACACTACTGTTCAAACAGAACATGTTCCCCGCGGGTGCTACCTTCGCCTGCGCACCATGTCGCCTTATCATCCTCGTGTCCACGAAAGGCCCACCCCATGCCTGTTCCCCGTATGCGCGTACTGCGCGCCCTGAGCGCCGGCGCCCTGACGGTTGCCCTTGCCGGCGGCGCCACCGCCGCCACCGCGGCGGCTGGCTTCACCGCCCCGGCCTCCGGTGTTCCGGCGCTCTCCACACCGCACCTGGCTGCCGCCCCGGCCGCGGCCAAGAAGGTCGTCACCAAGGTCACGACCACCGCCAACCTGAACCTGCGCGCCGGTTCAAGCACCAAGCACAAGGTGATCCGAACCATTCCCAAGGGCAAGACGGTCAACGTTTCGGCGACCGCCTCCAACGGCTGGTACAAGGTCAGCTATGCGGGCAAGACCGGCTGGATCTCGAACAAGTACACCAAGGTCGCAGCGAGCACCGCGCCCAAGCAGCCGGCCCCCAAGGGCGCCAGCACGGTGAAACTGTGGGTGACGGCGAGCGCGAACGTGAATATCCGCAAGGGCAGCAGCACCGGGCACGCCTCCGTGGGTACCCTGCCGAAGAACAGTGTCGCCAAGGCGACCGAACGGGCCGCAAACGGCTGGTACAAGATCAGCTACAAGAACAAGACCGGCTGGGTGTCGAACAAGTACGTCAAGACCTGCTCCAAGGGATGCCAGGTCGATACCGGCGACTACACCACCAACCGGGCCGGGCTGAGCGACCGGTATTTCACCAAGGCCAACGGCAGCGACCTCTATGCCGCCGTCGGCGGGACCCGGAGGGTGGGGGATATTCCAAAGAACTCCATCGTCTACCGGGACCTGAAATGGGAGAAGGAAGGCGGGCAGGTGGCCGGCTGGTACTTCGTGCGCACCCAGGGGCTGAACGGCTGGATGAAGGCCAGCGACCTGAAGCGCAGCAGCAACGCGGGCACCACCAATTCGAAGGGATACACCCGCGCCCAGGTGCTCAGACAGTCCAACGGCAAGGTTTCCAGCTCCATGCTGGCCGCAGTGCCGTGGGACAAGGAGAAAACCCTCATCGCCGCACCGGCCGTGAAGGACCTGACCCGGCTGAACACCGCCTTCAAGAAGCAGTTCGGGAAGAACCTGGACATCGACCTGGCCTACCGGACGCTGGATACCCAGAAATACCTCTACGCCGAGCTGGGTTCCTACATTGCGGCGAAGCCCGGAACCTCAAACCACGGCTGGGGCCTGGCCATCGATGTGCCCGAAACCTACGACTACTCCTTCCGCGGCAAGTACTACAAGTGGCTGAAAGCCAACTCCCACAAGTACAACTGGACCCACCGCAAGAACCTGGAGGAGTACCGGTCGGATGGTTCCAAGAACCCCTACGCCGAAGCCTGGCACTTCGAATACACGGGGAAGTAGGCCGACAGCCGCAGGCCGTGGGTTCCAGGGGTGCAGTGCAGCCCACCCCTGGAACCCAGCGGTCCTATTTGCTGCTTAGCGGCGGGATCGCGGGGCCTGGGCTGCCCGCGGCGTAGTCGCTCATCGGAACCGAACCGTCATCAAAGAGCTTCTGGATGTCCGCCAGAATCCTCCAGCCCTGTTCGGAGGCGTCCCCGCGCACACTGAAGGTGGCATCGGCGCTCAGGATGCCCTTGAGCACGTTGCCGTACGCCGAAAGCCTGGGGGCCGAGGTGTCGGTCTGGAAGGTCACCCGCTCCATGCCCTGCACGGCGAAGGGGCCGCCCACGTTCATCTCGAACTCCAGTTGGCCGGTGTCCAGGCGCAGGCGCATCACATTCGGCGGCACCCGGCCGTCGTGGGGGAACTGTGGGTACTCGTGGGGCGGGCGGCGGAAATTGATGGTGATCTCCTTGCGCGGCTTGCCAATGGCCTTGCCCGAACGCAGGGTCACCGGCACACCGTTCCAGCGCCAGCTGTCCACTTCCAGGGTCACCTGGGCGAAGGTTTCGGTGTTCTTTGCCGGGTCCACCCCCTGTTCGGACACGTAGTCGGGAAGGTCCTTGCCCCCCACGCTGCCGGCCGTGTACCGCCCGCGCACCACCGAGGACGCCGGGTCCTTGCCCCACAACCGGGCCGAGCGCAGCACGTGCGCGGTCAGCACCGGAAGCTCCACATGGTCAATGCGGGCCGGTGGCTCCATCATCACCAGGGACATCACCTGCAGCAGGTGGGACTGGATCATGTCGCGGAACGCACCGCTGGAGTCGTAAAATCCGGCGCGCCCCTCCAGCCCGAGCGTCTCGTCGTAGGTGATCTCGATGGACTGCACATGCTCCCGGCTCAGCAGCGGCTCCAGCAGCCGGTTGGCGAAGCGCAGCCCCGCGAAGGAATGCACCGCGGGCAGGTTCAGGAAGTGATCCACCCGGAACGTCTGCTTCTCGGGAACCAGCCGCGCCACCAGCTGGTTCAGCTTGCGGGCGGACTCCAGGTCGTGGCCGATGGGCTTCTCCAGGGCCAGCACCAGGGATTCGGGCAGCTGCAGTCCCTTCAGCACCTCCAGGGACTTCATGGTCACCTGGGGCGGCAGGGCAAAGTAGAGGCAAGCCGGTTCCTCCAGGCCATCAAGCAGGGACTGCAGATCCTGCGCGCTGGTGGCGTCACAGGTGATGAAACGGGTGGTGTTCAGCGTGTGCTCGGCGGCGGGACCGTGGCTGTCCACAGTGTCAAAGGCCTGCTGCACCGTTTGCTTCCAGGTGCCGTCGTCGTTGCGGTCGGCGCCGATGACGGTGACCCGGCACTCGGGATCGGCACGCAGCAAGGTGCCCAGGCCCGGGAGGAGCAGACGGGAGGCCAGATCGCCGGTGGCGCCAAAAATTACCAGATTCTTGATGCTGTCCATGCCCCGCACCCTACTCCCTGTGAAGAGGGAACTGTACCCTTTCGCGCTATCGCCCAGTTTGTTTGAATGAGGTCATGGCTAGCGAGAATGAGAACACTGGATCCACGCCGCTGGAAGACTACGCGCTGCTTTCGGACCTGCGCACCGGGCTGCTGCTCAGCCGGGACGGGAGCATTGACTGGCTGTGTTTTCCCAGATTCGATTCGCCGGCCGTGTTCTCCGCCCTGCTCGGTTCGGCCGCCGACGGGCGCTGGCGGCTCTGGGCTCCGGAGGGAAGCGTGGTCTCCCGCCGCTACCTGCCGCGCACCTTTGTCCTGGAAACCATCTGGCGCACCGCCACCGGCACGCTGGAAGTGCTGGACTTCATGCCGCCGAGCATCGAGCAGGCCGACGTCATCCGCAGGGTCACCTGCCTGGAAGGGGAGGCCGAGATCGAACATGACTTGCGCATCCGCTTCGACTACAACCGCGCCAAACCCTGGACCCGGAAGGTCACGCTGACCAAGGAGGGCGCCACCGGCCTGCTCTCCGTGGCCGGACCGGACGCGCTGCTGCTGACCGGTCCGCAGCTGGAGCCCGACCATGCCTGGAACCAGCGCCATGAACGCCGTGAGCGGCAGGACAGCGCGGACCGTGGCCAGGGCCGGCCCACCGACTACCAGGGCGCGGTCCCGGACCGGCTGACCGGACGGTTCACCCTAAAGGCGGGGCAGACCCAGGACTGGGTGCTGACCTGGCACAAGTCCCATCTGCAGCCGCCCAAGCCGCTGGATGCCGAACAGGCGCTGCAGGCCACCGTCAGGTACTGGCGCGACTGGTCGGCCCGCGTGCAGGTCACCGACCGCTATGACAACCAGGTGCTGCGTTCGCTGATGGTGCTGCGGGCGCTGACCGACCAGGCCACCGGCGGGATCGTGGCCGCACCGACCACCTCGCTGCCCGAGGAGTTCGGTGGGCAGCGCAACTGGGACTACCGCTACACCTGGCTGCGGGATGCCTCGCTGACCATTGACACCCTGGTGGCCCACGATTTCACCGACGGTGCGCTGCACTGGCGCAACTGGCTGCTGCGTGCGGTGGCCGGAGACCCGGACGATATCCAGATCATGTACGGGATCGCCGGGGAACGCGAACTGACCGAATCAGTGCTCGACCACCTGCAGGGCTATGAGCAGTCCCGGCCGGTGCGGGTGGGCAACGGCGCGTTCGAGCAGTACCAGGCCGACGTGGTCGGTGAGGTGATGCTGGCCCTGGCGGCCCTGCGTGATGCCGGTCATGGGGAGGGTGAGTTCTCCTGGGCGCTGCAGCGCAACCTGCTCAGCTTCCTGGAGCGCAACATGGAACGCAAGGGCCACGGGATCTGGGAAATGCGCGGCAACGCGGACTTCTTCACCCACGGCAGGGCCATGATGTTCGCCGCGTTCGACTAGGGGGTGCGGGCGGTGGAGGAGCACGGGCTGAGTGGGCCGGTGGAACGCTGGCGGCACCTGCGCGAGAGGCTGCGGGAAGAGATCATGGAACGCGGCTACGACGCGGAGCTGAATTCCTTTACCCAGACCTATTCGAACAAGGAAGTCGACGCCTCACTGCTGCAGCTGCCCAATACCGGGCTGCTGCACCCCGAGGACCCGAAGATGCTGGGCACCGTGGCGAAAATCGAGGCGGACCTGCTTGACGAGGCGGGCATGGTGCGCCGCTACCGCACCCAAACCGGCATGGACGGGCTGCCGGGCAACGAGTACTCGTTCTTGATGTGCAGCTTCTGGCTGGTGGAACAATACGCCCGCTCCGGACGCAGCGACGAAGCCAGGCAGCTGCTGGACCGTTTGGCCGGCTTCGCCACCGACCTGGGGCTCTTTGCCGAGGAATACGATTCGGCGGGCGGGCGGCTGGCCGGGAACTTCCCGCAGGCCTTCAGCCATTTGGGCTTCATCCGGGCGGTGGACGCGGTGGAAGGCACCCCGCGCAAGTCCGGGGTCTAGCAGCGGCTGGCGCCCCAGCGCTTCCGTCCCCGAGCGCCAGCTGCCCTTTGGCGGCGGGCACGTGATGCAATAAGGGCGTGATGTTACGGCAATTGGAATACTTCGTGGCGCTGGCCCGCGAACAGCATTTCGCCCGCGCGGCCGCCGCCTGCTACGTCTCGCAGCCCGCGTTGTCCGAGGCAACCCGAAAGCTGGAGGCCGAACTCGGCGTACCGCTGGTGCGCCGCGGCCACTCCTTCCAGGGGCTCACTGTGGAGGGGAAGAAGGTGCTGCCGTGGGCCCGGCGGATGCTGCTGGACCATGAGGCATTGCGCCAGGAAGTGGAGGGGCTGCAAGAGGCCCTGAGCGGAAGGTTGCGCCTGGGCGTCGTGCCGGCGGTCAGCTCCACCGTCGTGGAACTGACCGCTCCCTTTGCCGCGAGCCACCGGGGGTGTCGATTCAGGTGCAGACCAGCCTGCACTCCTCCCACATCATTGAACAGGTGCGCGGTTTCGAACTGGACGCCGGGATCATCTACGCAGCACCGGAGGATGCGCAGGATCTGGTGGTGCTCCCGCTGTACACGGAGGAACACGTGCTGATCACCGGCCCGGGAATGCTCACCGAAGCCGCGGTCGCAGGGTGGCGGCAGGCACTGGACCTGCCCCTGTGCCTGCTCGATTCCAGGATGCGCGGACGGCAGGTATTGGATGCCGCGCTGGAACGCCACGGGATGAGCGCTTCACCGCGCATCGAAACCGATTCGGTGGTATCGCTGCTCTCCCATGTGGCCACCGGCCAGTGGGCCAGCATCGTGCCCCGTCAATGGCTGGCCCCGCTGGGCCCGTTGCCGGGAATCCGGATGATAGCGTTGAGCGAGCCGGAGCTCTCCCCGCAGATCAGCCTCGTCCTGACCGCCAGTGAGCCGATGCCGCTGATGTCCCGCGCCCTGTTGCGCACCGCACGGGAAGTGTATCCATAGCGGCCTTCCACGGGCACTGCCCGGCATGGGGTCGTTTGCTACTGTTCCCGGCAGAACAATAAGAGCTGCCTATTGATTCATTGAAGATAAGTCTTGGACGTAATCAAGAGCTTGCGGAACTCTAGATAGTGGGCCCTTCCCGGCCCTTCATCCAGCCTTTTCGTGAGAGGGAATCTCGATGTCCAGCGAACCGACTTCCGCACGCTTGCCTCATGCAGACCGGTGAGAAGCGCTTTATGCCGATGACGCTGCCCGCATCATCCCGGAGGCCAGCCGGTGCCGGGCGTCTTGGGCCAGGAAACTGGCGGAGGTCCCCAGATCTGCGACCAGCGCTGCGCGTGGGGATGGGACTGGCCATTCCAGGCACCACCCTGCTGTTGGTGGGGCGGGCCGACCTGATGATCTACGCGGTCTTTGGCTCGGTGACCGGAATGTACGGTCGCAGCCCACACCGGGGCCAGCGGCTGCGTGACCAGCTGCTGGCTGGCGGAATGCTCTTGGGCGCCGGGCTCGGCGGAATCCTTACCGCGCCCCTGGGATTGCGGAGCTGGTCACTGGTGCTGGTCAGCGTGGGATGCGCGGTGGCCAGCCTGGTGATTGCCGACCGGTTCGCGCTGCGCCCGCACGGGGCGTTCTTCCCGCTGTTCGCGTTCGGCGCGCTGGCTACATTGCCCGGACACGATCAACCGGACCTGGTCGGGCTGGCGGCGTACGCCCTGGCGGTATTGGTGAGTCTGCTGCTGGGTCAGCTGGGACGGTGTTCCGGGCAGCAGGCTCCGGTGCCGATTCCCACCTGGACCTACACGGCACGACACGCCTCAAGCTATGGGCTGGTGGTGTTGTTGGCTGGCGCGGCCGGGATCCTGTTCGGCTTTGAACACCTGCAGTGGGTGCTGGCCGGTGCCGTGGTGCCGCTGGCCGCCGGGAATGCGCGCGGCCGGGTGCGCCGGGCGGCACATCGCGTCGCCGGAACCGTGGCCGGGTTGGGTGTGCTGCTGGTGCTCTTTGAACTGCACCTGAACCAGCCGGCGCTGGGCATTGCGGTAATCCTGCTGATGTTCCCCACCGAGGCGTACATGACCCGCAACTACGGGCTGGCGCTGAGCTTCTTCACCCCACTGATCATGCTGATGCTGGATCTGGCCGCGCCCGGGACCAGCTCCCAGCAGCTGTGGGAACGCGCCGGAGGAAACCTGCTGGGCGTCACGGCGGGGCTGGTTGGCTCGTGGATTGTCGATCCGCGGCGGCGGGTACTGGAAACAGAAAGCTGATCAAGGCGTGCCGCCCAGGAAACGGCCCACGAAAGTGGCCGAGGAGACGCTGGGATGTGAGACACAGCCGATTCGCCGCAAGGGGTCGGGCGTCGACCGGATCCGGTCGATAGGCTAGGAGCATGTCTCACACCCCGCCGTATTACCACCAGCCAGGGTTGCCGCCGGTGCGCCGGCAACGCGTCTTCGAGGCCGGGGCGGTCAAGAAGGGTGACCTGTTCACCGTCGCGGCGTACATTGTGTTCTTCATCCTCGGCGGGGCGATGCTGATCGCACTGATCCCCGGCTACATGCACGCGTTCCCGGATGAGGACTCGGCGCTGTTCGGGGTGAACATGATCCTGTACACGGTGTTCTTCATCCTGGCCATGATCCAGTGCGGGCCCCAGTTCTTCGAATCCTTCGCCACCATGCGCTACTATCCGTGGCTCAAATGGCTGATGCTGCCCGGCGGCTGGCTGCTGACGGTGATGATCTCCGCATTCATCACCATGTTCTTCGGCGGTCCCCAGACCAGCATGAACCAGCAGGCCCTGCAGGATATGACCCAGTCGGTGCCGTTCCCGGTGATGTTCGTGACCACGGCACTGTTCGGGCCGTTTGTGGAGGAGTACATTTTCCGGCACCTGCTGATCGGCAAGCTCTCCCGCAAGGTCAACATCTGGGTATGTGCCCTGATCTCCACGGTCCTGTTCGCCTCGATCCACTTCGCCAATGGCGGGGGGATCGGCTCCGTGGTGGAAATCCTGCCGTACCTGATGCTGGGACTGATGATGTCCCTGGCCTACATCCTCACCGGCAAGTCGCTGGCCTACGCCTACATGCTGCACGTGGCCAACAACGGGATGGCCCTGCTGGTGCTCTACACGCTGGCCCCGCTGCTGCCCGCCGCGGGGGTGTAAGCCACGTTTACCGGCCATGAACCACACAGCCGCGGCTACCGGGGGATGCTGTTGGCGCTGTTTGCCAGCGGCCTGGCCACCTTCTCACAGCTGTACTCGGTGCAGGGCCTGCTGCCGGAGATGTCCCGGAACCTGAACATCAGCGAGGCGCAGGCGGCGCTCAGCGTTTCGGCCGCCACCCTGGGCCTGGCCCTGGCGGTGATCCCGTGGGCGATTGCCTCGGACCGGATGGGTCGTCGGCAGGTTATCGGCATCGCGCTGGTCTCCTCCGTGGTGCTGGGGCTGGCCGGGGCGGTTAGCCCCAGCGTGGAGCTGTTGTTGGCGGCCCGGTTCCTGGAGGGCGTGGCGCTCGCCGGGGTTCCGGGCACCACCCTGGCCTATTTGGCCGAGGAGCTTTCCGCCCGGGCGGTGGCCATCGCCAGCGGCATCTACATTTCGGGCACCACGGTCGGGGGCTTGGTTGGCCGCCTGCTGGCCGCCTGGGTCGCACAGCCGTTGGGTTGGCGGTGGGGCGTTGCCGCGGTCAGCCTGCTGGCGGCCGCGGCGATGATTGTGTTCTTTATCAAGGCACCGCGGGCGCAGGGCTTCACCCCCGTGCCCGATGTCCACCTGCGCCCGGTGCTGCGGCGTTTTCGCGCCAGCCTGCAGGGGCGGCGCCCCATCCTCTACCTTCAGGGCTTTCTGCTGATGGGCGGGTTCGTGGCCGCCTACAATTATCTGGCGTTCCGCCTGGAGGCCCCGCCCTTCATGATTCCCCCGGCGCTGGCCGCCCTGGTGTTCCTGGCCTACCTTGCCGGGACCTGGTCCTCCATGGCCAGCGGCGGCATCGTGAACCGGGTGGGCCGGCGCACCTCACTGCTGCTGGGCATCGGGGTGATGATGGCCGGGTTGCTGCTGACCCTGTCTGCGGTTCTGTGGGTGATCATCCTTGGCATGCTGATCTTCACCGCCGGGTTCTTCGCCGCGCACGCCGTGGCCAGCGGCTGGGTGCCGGTGTTGGCCCCGGAAACCCGGGCGCAGGCTGCCAGCCTCTACAACCTGGGCTACTACATCGGCTCCTCGCTGTTCGGGTGGCTGCTGGGCATCCCCTTCATGCACTTCGGCTGGTCCGCCCTGGTGGGGTGGGTGGTGGGCCTGCAGCTGGTGGCCGCGGCGGCCGCCTGGTTCCTCAGGCCGCCGCGCCAGCCACAGCCCGTCATCGAACGTAGTACTGAATGAAGCGGTAACCGTTCGTCGGCTTGTTTGACGCCGTTCGCCGGATTCGTGGTTTGATGCACGTCACTTGGACGGTCCCGACGCCAACACATCCGGCAGGATTTTCTGCGGCCCTTCAACGGAGAAGGGTGGAGATCACGCAGGAAGGTGTCGATGAGCAAGACACAGAATTCAACATCACCCCACGGGTATACGACCCTGGCCAAGACCCTGGGGAACTGGGATGCCCTGGCGCTGGGCTTTGGCGCCATGATCGGTTTTGGGTGGGTCGTCCTCACCGGCGGCTGGCTTTCCAACGCCGGAACCCTGGGTGCCACGGTCGCCATCATGGTCGGCGGCGGCATCATGGCCGTGGTGGGCCTGACCTATGCGGAACTAACCGCATCGATGCCCAAGGCCGGGGGTGAACACAACTTCATTCTCCGCGCACTTGGCCCCCGCCCGTCCTTCATCGGTTCATGGGCCATCACCGGTGGATACGTGACCATCGTGGCGTTCGAGGCGGTTGCCTTCCCCCGTACCGTGGAATACATCTTCCCGGGCATGAGCCGGATTCCGCTATGGACGGTGGCCGGATTCGAAGTGAACCTGACCTGGGCGTTGGTGGGTGTGGCGGCCGGGCTTTTCATCACCTGGATCAACGTGCGCGGCGTGAAGCAGGCCAGCGTCGTTCAGACGTTCACAGTGCTCTTCCTGTTGGCGGTCGGCGCCATGATGATCTTCGGTTCGGTGACCTCCGGCGAAGCATCAAATATGGAACCCTGGTTCACTCCCGGAATGTCCGGCTTCTTCGCGGTGCTGGTGGCGGTCCCGTTCCTCTTCATCGGCTTTGACGTGATCCCGCAGTCCGCGGAGGAAGTGAAGATCCCATCCCGGCAGATCGGCAAGCTGGTGGTGGTTTCGGTGCTCATGGCAACTGTTTGGTACATCATGGTCGTCCTGACAACGTCATCGGCAATGCCCGCCAGCGAACTGGCCAACGCGGACATCGCCACTGCCGATGCCTTCGGCGCGCTGTTCAACTCCCAAATCATGGCGAAGATCCTGATCGCCGGCGGAATCGCGGGGATCCTGACCTCCTGGAACTCACTGCTGCTGGGCGCCTCCCGGCTGGTCTTCTCACTGGCACGTTCCGGGATGCTGCCGCAATGGTTTGCCAGGGTCCACCCCAAATATCAGACTCCGAGCAACGCACTGATTTTCATTGGCGGCATTTCACTTCTGGCCCCGTTCTTCGGTGCGGAAATGCTTGGCTGGCTCGTGGATTCCGGGGCACCGAGCATCATCATCGCCTACTTCCTGGTCTCTGTGACATTCCTGCTGCTGCGCCGCCGGGAGCCGAACATGAGCCGGCCCTTGCGCATCGGTGGTCGGGGGCGCTTCGGCGAGGTCATCGGTTGGATCTCGGTGCTGCTCACCGCGGCGCTGTTTAGCCTATACATGCCCGGCATGCCCGCCTCACTGAGCTGGGAGCCGTGGCTGATCTTCGCGCTGTGGTGGGTCCTTGGGGCCGTGTACTTCGTCAAGGTTCCCGGCGGAATCCCGGCCGGTGAAGACGCCGAAGAAAAGGTGCTGCAGATCGTCAGGGCGCGCAGGAAATAAGCGCGCCATGCCGCTAGGTCAGCTCGTCGTAGTCTCCGCCAACCCACCTGGCGTAGCGTTCGGCGGAGAACTGCACGACCCGGTGGGCATCTGACGGGACGCAGGCGGCGAAATTATTGTAGAGGCGGTCAAAGCGCAGGCTGTCCAGTTGGGCGGCCATGCGCCGCACCACCGCCGCCGAGAGCGGGATCCGGTTGGGATAGCTACGCAGGAAGGTGACATTGCCATCGGCCACGGGAAAGACCGCGTCCCCGGCCAGCAACGCGCCACCGCCCCGGGCTCCCGCGGCCCACTCGGCCACGGTGCTTCCGGGGAAGTGGCCGCCCACTTGATGCAGCCAGATGCCCGGCAGCACCTCAAAGGACTCGCTCCAGTAGCGGATGGCATCGCTGCTGCGCTGAACCCACTGCTTGTCGGCCTCGGCCACATAAATCGGTGCATCATCAAAGGCCTGACTGTACTGCACCTGCACGCCGTACATGTGCGGGTGGCTGGCCACAATGGCCGCAATACCCCCGAGTTCCCGAATGACCTCCACCGCATGGGAACTGATCATCCCGGGGACGTCAAAGAGCAGGTTCCCGATTTCGGAACGGATCAGCAGTGCGCTTTGCCCGATTCCCACCTCGGGTGCCCGCAGGGCGGTCAAACCCTCCTCCAGCTCCCGCATCTGGATCTGGTGGCCCTCGCGCTCAAGCGTATCGGAACAGGTCCAGCGTTGAGTGCCACCGGGGATGTACTGGCGCTCGTCTTCGCAAATGGGGCAATGGGTGGGCAGGGTGCGCGAGGGTTCGAACTGAACCGGCCTGGGTTTGCGGGAGAGCATGATCTAACACGGAGAATAGGAATCATGCCAGCACCACGCAAATACGACGCCGAGACCCAGGCCCGAGCGGTCCGCCTCTACCAAGAACGCCTGGAGCAGGGAAACATCTCACAGACCCGGGCGCGCCAAGAGATCGGTGAGTTGCTGGGTATTAATCCCGGCACCTTGCGCAACTGGATCCGTCGAGAGCAAGGCGAGGGCCTCACCCCTGCGGCGTCAGCCAGTCAAGAGCCGGCCAACGAAGAAGTGGCGCGCTTGCGGCGCGAGAACGCTCAACTGCGGCGGGCGAACGAGATCCTGAAGACCGCGTCAGCTTTTTTCGCGGCAGCGGAGCTCGACCGCAAACTCGGACAGTAATCGCCTACATTCGCGAGTACCACCACCGGTTCGGGGTCGAGCCGATCTGTGATGCCCTGCGCGAGCAGGGCATCACGATTACCCCGTCCACTTTCTATGCCCATCAGGCCCGCGGATTCGGTCCCAGCGACCGCGACCTGACCGACGCCTACCTGGCCAACAGCATCTACGACCTCTGGGCGGCTAACCGCCGTCTGTATGGGCGCAGGAAGCTGTGGAAAGCAGCGCTGCGTGCCGGTATCGAGGCAGGCCGGGATCAGGTCGAACGGCTGATGAAGCTGCTGGGCATCACCGGGATCCGGCGTGGGAAACGCACCACGGTCACGACCCGCCAGGATCCGCAGGGCCTGCGGCATCCGGACCACGTCCAACGCCGATGGAACTGGCCCACGCGACCGGATCAATGGTGGGTGGCGGACTTCACCTATGTGTGGACACCCCAGGGTTTTTGCTATGTCAGTTTTATTACCGATGTCTTCTCGCGTCGGATTCTCGGGTGGCGGGTGATGAGAACCAAGACCAGCCTTTTGGTGCAATCGGCCTTGGAACAATCGTTATTCATCCGGCGTAGGACGAACAGCGAGTTCACCACGCAGGGGCTTTTGCATCACAGTGACGCCGGCAGCCAGTACACAGCTCTGGCATTCACCGAGCAACTGGCCGCGGCGGGCATTACCGGTTCGATCGGCACGGTCGGTGATGCGCTGGATAACGCGTTGATGGAGTCCACGATCGGACTGTTCAAAGCCGAGGTGATTTGGCACGAACAAAAGCTCTGGGAGTCCTGGCAGCAGGTCGAGCAGGCCACCGCTGCGTGGGTGAGCTGGTTCAACACTCAGAGACTGCATTCGAGTATCGGGGACCTGCCGCCGGTGGAGTACGAAGCGTTGTATTACGATGAACCACGGGGCAGCAGCGAGCCCGCTGCTGCGTAACACGGCTCTCTACGAAACCCAGGCCGGTTCAAACTCCACTGCGCATCCTGCGCATTGCCATGGTGCATCTGCCGGGTTCATGGTTGTTCCCTGTCCTCCTGGTCGATTAGCCACCACGCTACTTTGAACACTGCCTGCGTGACAGAGCCCGGTGCGGTTTGTTCTGAATTCGGTGATGTGGCAAAAGACGAGAAGGCGCTTCGCTTGGTCCTAGTAGGAGGGAGCGGTGGGAAAGCCGGCACAGCTGTAGAGACTGGCGCCGTGCATCAGATCTCTAGCGACTTCAGTTGCTGGTTCGTCGGTTTGGATACCCATTACTGCAAAGCCGTCACGGGGATTGCAAAGTTTTATTTGGATGCCGTCACGTAGCTATGGAGGGTGCCGTATTCGCCGACGGCGCCGTTATGATGCGTTCGCCCTGAGTTTCTGGTCCCCAACCGCTTCGACCGTGGTACGGGAGGGGTGGCTAGCCAACATCTTCCCCGGGATCATCGAGCTGCACGGTGATCTTTTGGTCAATCCAATCAGCCTCATTTACAGGTGCATTAGCTGTGTGCAGCGGAGGGATTTGTTCATCTTCGATGTCGCGATCCACCTCTAGGCGTTGGTCGACCAAATCCACCTCGGAGACTTCGGTGTCCGGATGCAGGGGCTCGAAAGTCATATCGTTCATCCCTCTCTTCGTGTGCTGAGGCTGACTGCTGAGGTTTGGAACCTATTATTGCCGGAAGTCAGGCGACGCCTTCTGGGAACCTCGCTAGGGGTGCACCTCTCTGATCTCCCGGATTTTTTGGTCTGTGCCGACAAGATACAAATGATTCCCTGAGAAGTCCAGAGGCAGGTGTGGCACATCCGGCACGGACCGGAAAGGCAGCAGCACTAAAGGTCGGCTGCACTCTGCTGCGATGCTTGCCGGCGAGTATTGAAGATAAGGGGAATTGGAGGTTCGTCGCCCTGTTGGGCAGCGTTCGTCGTTAGTTCATCCTCGCTCTTGGGATATGGGATGGAGGGCTGACCATAACCTATGATTCTCTTCTTCGAGGTGTAACACCATCTCGATCCCGGCCAAATTCAGTCCCGCATCGAGCAATACGACTATTCTTTCGATCCGGGCAACATCCGCCGGCGAATACTTCCGCGTTCCGCCCGCAGTTCTTTGGGGTGTCACCAGCCCCCGTGCTTCGTATAGCCGTACTGACTGAACACCGGCGCCAGCCAACTGCGCTGCCGCCGAGATCGAGTATGTCCTCTCTGGCGCTACGGATGCTTGTGGTCTATGTGCCAAATTTTTTCCTCCCTTTTGGTTGCGTGAACTCGTGGTTGGTGTTATAAAAACTGTACCAGCTGATATAGATTTTAGGGCAGCTGGAAGAAGACAGCCAAAGGAGAAGGGAGAACTGTGATGCTGCTGGACAACGACGTCTTTCGTGAGTTTGATCGGATGGTGAAACAAGCGTTCAATGGTTCTCCGGGGTTCGACCGGGCACATTTGATGCCGATGGATGCCTGGAAGGATGAGCAAGGCTTCCATGCCGAGCTTGAGATTCCAGGGATTGACCCGGACGCTGTTGAACTCTCGGTGGAAAGGAATGTCCTGAAGATTCGCGCCACTCGACCAGAGCAAGCCACTGATGACCAGTTGCTGGTTCGGGAGAGGGCATGGGGTGCGTTCGGTCGAGACTTGATCCTCAGTGATCACCTCGATGTGGACAACATCCACGCGCATTACGAGGACGGGCTGCTGCGCCTGGATATTCCTATCACCGAGAAGTCGAAGCCGAAGCGAATCGCCATCACCAAGGGTAATCGCTCAAAGGAGCTGACCTCTTAGAAGGCAATGCCGATCCTTCGGCTTGAGGTGGGCGACAAGCCGGAATCGTATGGGCGCTCCCAGAGAGATCCCGGGTTGAAGAAACGATCCTGTTGGACTATTCCTTGCAGGAAGTACGCCATTTCCCCGTGGATGCCGGTTAGCTCTCTGCGGTGATGACGCCTGCCCCAGCGATCTTCGGCTAAAGGCGCTCTGCCGTTTGGTCCCGCTTGGGGTCAGCTCCGAGTTTCGGAGCTGACCCCCAGCCCTGAGACAAAGGAGAACCGAAATGCGTAAGTCACAGGTAGTCCTGCGTTTTGATGACGATCAAGTGGAGGAACTGCGGAACGCGTTGTGCCACTACCGGGAACACGTCCTGGAGCAGTTGCAGGACGCGTATCAGTTCGAAGGGGCAGGGAATTCCTCTTATTGGAGCTCCAAACTGTCCACGATTCAATGTCTTGTTGAGTCGGTAAACTCCTCCGGTTCGCAGCTCGCAACGTCGCTGGTCGAGGGTGGAAAAATTCCCAGTTTCACTGACTTCTACGAAGCATGTAGCTAACTGCCCCATGGCATGGCGAGCCACGGAACCTGCAGTAGTCGCAGGGGAATCGATAGGGCAAAGTGTAATTTTTGGGGTTGCCCTGCAGTAAGCGCAGGACCATTCCCAATGGGGGCGTTCATCTATGATTAGGGCTCGATTCCAGGCCCGCGATTCATTTCAACCCTTAGTAGTCGGCGCACAGGGTTGCGGTTACTGAGGCAGATTTATGGGCAGGTGCTCTAGAAGCCCCTGCCCATTGTTTTCTGTACTGCATCCAGGTGGATTTCTGCCAGGGGTGGTGCGCGCGCTCTGAAGCGCAATATGTCGCGAGTGTACGAGCCTCCTGAAGTACCAGATACCCGCAAAGCCCTCGGCAGCAAAACTTGATCCGGTAGGTCTGCATTCGTGGTGCTCGTTCTTCCTCTAGTGCCCGGGGGGTCCGAGCGCTTGGCAAAGTACTCGAGTTTAAGGCTCAGTTGGTGAAGAAAGACGAGGTCAGCTGGGGTGAGGGCCAGTTCGAGTGAGTCTGCCACGCGATGTTCGTCGAGCGTGGACGCAGTCAGAACCGCGAAGGGGACTACTTCAGGCACTGTCCGCCATGACTCGACACGCTCCTGGGTGTTCGCCATTCTTCTCACCTCCCTGCCTCCGGTAGCGAAACTTCTGTATCACAACGTTAACAAGGACCTGTGCCGTTTGATATAGATTAATAGCTCGCTCTGGCTCATCTGTCAAGATTGGTTCACAGTACTAAAGCCCAAGGGCGGAGGGTGCTTTCTGCCCACTGGCCACGGGGTGTATCGGCGCCTGTGAACCAGGCAGGCGCCGACATGTACTGGTTTCACACCCAATCACAGAGCCAGGCGGCGCTGAACAAAGCACAACCCGGCTTTGGATCCTTTGTTCGGCTCGATCGCTGCTGCTTCAAGAACGGCAATGGATACTCCTACACCGTGTTGTACCGCACGCGCTGAGGGAGCGCGCTCCGGCGGTGACTACAACAGGAAGCCGCCAAGGACCGCCGCACCCAGTGCCACCGCCCAGGCCGGGGCCTTCCATCCGGACAAGGCAACGAAAGCGGCCGCCGCGACCACGAACGTGGCGGTATTGGGCACACCGTGAGTGAACACCGGCGAATACAGGGCGGCGGCGAGCAGACCTACCACGGCGGCATTCACCCCGCCCAGGGCGCGGCGCACGATCGCATTGTGCCGCAGCCCTTCCCAGAATGGCAGCACGCCGATCACCAGCAGTGCAGAAGGCAGGAAGATCGCCACCAGGGCAATCAACGCCCCGGCCCAGGACGCCATAGGCAGCTGCGCACTGGCCCCAAGGAATGATGAGAAGGTGAACAAAGGGCCGGGAACCGCCTGCGCCGCTCCATATCCGGCCAGGAATACTTCCTGGTCAACCAGGCCGTTGCCCACCATTTCAGATTCCAGGAGAGGCAGTACAACATGCCCGCCGCCAAACACCAGCGCACCGGTACGGTAGAAGACGTCCGTCAGCGCCACCACGGCAGTGGGGCTTAGGGTGCGCAGTACCGGGAGCAAAGCCAGCAACAAGACAAACAGGACCAGACAGGTGACCGAGAGCGCCCGGGCCACCTTCGGCTTCAGCTGCGCCTCCTGCTGGCCAGCCGCTTCCGGCACCGGAAGCCATAGCAGCCCGATCAGGGCAGCGCCGAGCATGGCCAACACCTGGGTGAGCGGGCCGGGCAGCAACAGGACCACGGCCATGGTGGCCACGGCAAGAGTCGCGCGGCGGGCATCGGGGGTCAGCATCCTGGCCATCGAAATCACCGCGTGCGCCACCACGGCAACGGCCGCCGCCTTCAGGCCGCTGATCCAGCCGGTGCCCAGGGTGTCCGACAGCCATGGAGCTCCCAGGGCGAACCCAAAGAGCAGCAGCGCCGAGGGCAGGGTGAAGCCAACCCAGGCCAGCAGCATCCCGGGCAGCCCGGCGCGCTGCAGCCCCACGGCCATGCCCACCTGGCTGGAAGCCGGCCCGGGCAGGAACTGGCACAGGGCCACCAGATCGGCGTAGGTGTTTTCCTTCAGCCAACGGCGGCGCACCACAAACTCGTTGTGGAAGTAGCCCAGGTGAGCGACCGGGCCGCCGAAGGAGGTCAGGCCCAGGCGCAGGAACACGGCAAACACTTCCCAGGGGCCCCGGGCAGGGGCAGCTGGTTTCGGGGAAGAGGCAGCGGTGTTCATCCTGCCCATCGTAGGGGCGCCAGTTGACGGGAAGCTGGATATCTTGTGAAGACACGGTGACGTATTCGGGGCGAGCATGACGCGGCCCGCAGCGCCGAAATGGAGATGCCCGGACCGGCTTCGTAGAGTAGTTCCGTGAAGCCTCGCACCGCACCCACCGAATCCAACCGCTCCATGGCCCGCCAGATCCTGGCGCTGGCGATTCCCGCGCTCGGCGCGCTGATCGCCGAGCCGCTATTCCTGCTGGCCGACACCGCGATCATCGGGCACCTGGGTGTCTCCGAACTGGCCGGTGCGGGCCTGGGGACCACGGTCATCCAGACCGCGGTGGGGCTGATGATCTTCTTGGCCTACGCCACCACTCCCGCCGTGGCCCGGGCTATCGGAGCCAGCCAGTTTGGACGGGCCATGGCTGCCGGGCGTGACGGCATGTGGTTTGCCCTGGCCCTGGGCCTGGTGCTGACCGTCATTGGGTATTTTGGCGCCGAATCATTGGTGCGGTTGATGGGGGCCGAGGGCGCCGTGCAGCAGTTCGCGGTGGATTACATCATGTACTCCCTGCCCGGGGTGACGGCCATGCTGCTGGTCTTTGCCGCCACCGGCGTGCTGCGCGGCATGCAGGACACCAAGACCCCGCTGATCGTGGCCTCCGCCGGGTTCGGGTTGAACATTGTCCTGAACTTCACGCTGGTCTACGGGTTCAACATGTCCGTCAGCGGGGCGGCGCTGGGCACCTCGATCGCCCAGTGGGTCATGGCTCTGGTCTACTTCCGGCTGATCATTCCGCAGATCCGCCAGGCCGGGCTGCCGCTGGCTCCCACCTGGGCGGGCTTCAAGGCCACCGGACACGTGGGGTCATGGCTGATGCTGCGCAACGCCACCATGCGCATTGCCTTGCTGGCCACGGTGGTGGTGGCAACGAACGCCGGCGAGGTGACCTTGGCTGCCCACCAGCTGGTGTTCACCCTCTTCTCCTTCCTGGCCTTCGCCCTGGACGCCCTGGCGATTGCCGCGCAGGCGCTGATCGGCAAGGAGCTGGGGTCCGGGGACAAGGAGCAGGCCACCAAGCTGACCGGGGTGATGACCCGTTGGGGCGTCTACTTCGGGATCTTCACCGGCCTGTTCATCTTCGCCCTGTCCTGGGTGCTGCCGGTGCTGCTCAGCTCGGATTCCTCGGTGCATGAACTGGCCACCCCGGGGCTGTGGCTACTGGCCATCTCGCAGCCGATCTGCGGCGTGGTGTTCGTGCTGGACGGGGTGCTGATGGGAGCGGGGGATGCCCGTTACCTGGGACTGGTGGGCGTGGTGAACCTGGCTGCCTACCTGCCGATGCTCTGGGCAGTGGATGTCCTTGCCCAGGACCAGCTCAGCTCCATGATCTGGATCTGGGTGTCCTTCGCCGGGGGATACATGCTGGCCCGGATGATCACCCTGGGGGTGCGGGCCCGCACCGACAAGTGGATGCGCCTGGGTCTCTGATCCGGCTGGCGCTGGGCGCAGTGATGGCTTAACGGCGTTGGAGGTTCTTCAAGTGTTGCCCTGGGCATCGGCAGCCACACCATCAGAACTTATTACCCGCATCCCAGGTATCAGGTTGTAGCCTTCATTACAGGTAACGCAGGAATGATTAATAATAATAAGACACCAGGCGGCAAAAAACGCTAGCAGTAACTGTTCTTGGTCTTTTTAGAATATAGGAGGAAACGCTAAACTAGATTGTTGGGTGCATTAAGGGGCGCGAAAAAGGGCCACGGCTTTGCCTTCGGCTTCAACGACGTGGTCAAGAACCTGTTCATCCTCACCTCGGTGCTCTTCGCACCGCACGTGGCCGACAGCCTGGGATGGAACGCGTGGATGGCCACGGTGCTGGTCATCTTCTGCGCCTTCGTGGCCTTCGCGGTGCTCATCCCGCGCCACGCGGTCCCCGCGTTGCGGGAAATCGATGCCCAATCCGGAAGCAACCGCGCCGAGGTCCTGCGCGCCGCGCAGACCAAGTAGCAAAGAGCGGATTCCTGCTGGCCGGAAAGGCCAAATCCAGTGGCGCTAGCTCCAGATGTCGTCGGTTTCGAACTGGTTGAGCATGGCGTTGCGGATCGATTTGAGGTGTTTGGCCATCGCCTGCTGGGCCGCCTTGGCCTCACCGGCTTCGATTGCCTGCACGATGGCCTCATGTTCCTGGATTTCCCGGGAAGTGGACATGTAGGCCTGCATTCCGGGCAGCACGTAATGGGCGCGGGCGGTGTCATGGAAGCAGCGCTCCAGCGCGGCGGCAATACGCGAATTGCGTCCCCCCTCGGCCAGCTGCCGGTGGAACTGCTGGGCGCAGCGCATCGAGCCGATTGGATCCTCCGCCGCGAGCCGGGACTGCTCGTCAAGCTGGCTGCGCAGGGCCGCAATGAACGGTGCGGTGGCATGCCGCGCGGCACCGGCGGCGGTAAAGGGCTCGAGCAGCATCCGCATGTCCAGGGTCTCGTACACGTCATTGAGGGTCACCCCGCGGACCAGGTACCCCTTCTTGGGCAGGATCTGCAGCAGTCCCTCGCTGGTCAGCTGGCGCAGGGATTCGCGCACCGGGGTCTTGGACACCTTGAATTCCTCGGCCAGGCGCGGCTCGACCACCATGGTGCCCGGGGCAATTACCCCGTACAGGATCCGCTCACGCAGTTCGGCGGTGAGCTTCTCGGTGAGCGAGGTGGCCATCTGATCTCCCATCCCGGCTCCCGCCAGTATCTGGCGCGTAATCTTTGTCCTCGGGTCTTTACTGTGACCCTAGCTACACCTTAGTCTGACCTGAAAGATATTTCAGGTATCTGTTATCTGCGGATACCTTCCCCACCTTCCAATGGAGCGCATCATGGCACCGCAGGACACAAGCGTTGGCGTTGGCCCCGCCCAGCAGCACCATGCGCAGCAGCGCCGTCGGGCGATCTTCGCCTCCGTGCTGGGCACCGCCATCGAATGGTACGACTACGCGTTGTATGGGGCGGCGGCCTCGGTGGTGATCGGCCCGCTGTTCTTCGCGGCCGCCGGTTCCACCGGTGAGGCGCTGGCCGCTTTCGCCACCTTCGCGGTGGGCTTCGTGGCCCGCCCCTTCGGCGGGGTCATCATTGGACACCTGGGGGACAAGTTCGGGCGGCGTCCGGCCATGTTGCTCTCGGTGATCCTGATGGGCATTGCCACGGTCGGCATTGGCCTGCTGCCCACGGCCGATTCCTGGGGAGTGTGGGCGGTGGCCCTGTTGGTGCTCTTCCGCCTCATCCAGGGCTTCGGGGCCGGAGCCGAACTGACCGGTGCCATGACCCTGGTCGCCGAATATGTGGAACCGAAGAAGCGCGGCTGGTACACCTCACTGGTGCTGGCCACCCCGCCGCTGGGCATCGCCTTGGCCACCGTGAGCTTCTTTGCCGTGGCAGCCCTCGGGGACGCCGCCCTGCTTGGCTGGGCCTGGCGAATCCCCTTCCTGATCTCCGCGGTGCTGTTCCTGCTGGCCCTGTACATCCGCAACCGGCTGGAGGAGACCCCCGAATACGCTCGGGCCATGCAACGGGCGCAAGAGCACGGCAACACCGGCAAGCTCCCGGTGCTGAAGGTCTTCTCCGGGCATTGGCGCGAAGTGCTGCTCGGGTTCTTCGCCATCACCGGGCACAACGCCGTGAACTACATCCTGGCCGTGTTCTCCATCAGCCTGATGGTCGGTTCGGGCATGGAACGCAGCCATGCCCTGCTGGCCGTGACCGTCGGTTCCCTGGTCTCGGTGGTGCTCACCCCGGTCGGTGGCCGGCTGGCCGACCGTTGGGGAACTTCGCGCACCCTGGCGGCTGGGAACATCAGCGGCCTGCTGCTGGCCTTCCCCATCTTCTGGCTGCTGGCCACCGGCCAGTTCACGCTGGGCATGCTGGCCATTGCCCTGGGCTATGCGCTGGTCATCCCCTGCACCAGTGGGGCGCAGGGCGCGTTTCTCACCGAACTGTTCCCGGTCCAGGTGCGTTTCACCGGGATCGCGATTGCCCGGGAACTCAACGGCGCGCTGGTCGCCGGCATGTCACCGCTGATTGCCGCCACCCTGCTGGAGCTGGGCGGCGGGGCGATTACCCTGCCCGCAGGTTTCCTGGCCCTGTGCTGCCTGAGCTCCGCGGTGGCGATTTTCCTTGGAACCAGGGCCTCCCGCCGGGCATAGATGAACGCCGGGGCGAGCCGGGCCCCCAGAACCAGATTTGTCGTCAATGAAAGGAACCCGCAGTGTCGAACCTGCAGCGCCAAATGCCCGATGTCAAGGAATTGGCCGCACTGATGAAGTTCTCCCTGCCCACCCTGCGCCGCCGCCAGGCCCGGCTGGCGAAGGCCGCCGACCTGTGGGACCTGCGCAAGATCGCCAAGCGCCGCACCCCGGCCGCGGCCTTCGACTACGTGGACGGCGCCGCCGGCCGGGAAATCACCGCGGACCGGGCGCGGGAGGTCTTTGACTCGGTGGAGCTGCTGCCGCGCATCCTGCACGGCACCGCGCACTCGGATCTGTCCACCACGATCGCCGGTGGCAATTCGGCACTGCCCTTTGGGATCGCACCGACCGGCTTCACCCGCTTCATGCAGTCCGAGGGTGAGATCGGCGGTTCCCGGGCCGCGGAGAAGGCCGGGATCCCCTTCAGCCTGTCCACCATGGGCACCCGCTCCATTGAGGAAGTGGCCAGCGCCGCCCCAAACGCCCGCAAGTGGTTCCAGCTCTACCTGTGGAAGGACCGCGAGAAGTCCCGGGCCCTGGTGGAACGGGCCGCGTTGGCCGGCTTTGACACCCTGCTGGTCACGGTGGACACCCCGGTGGCCGGCCAGCGGCTGCGCGATGTGCGCAACGGGATGAAGATCCCGCCGGAACTGAGCCTGAAGACGGTGCTGGATGCCTCCTACCGGCCCGAATGGTGGTTCAACTTCCTGACCACCGATTCGCTGAAGTTTGCCTCACTGTCCAATACCTCCTCTGATTTGCCCACCATCATCAACTCCATGTTCGACTCCTCGCTGGACTTCGATGACCTGCGCTGGATCCGCGACCTGTGGCCGGGCAAGTTGTTCGTCAAGGGGGTGCTCACCGCGGAGGATGCCCGCAAGTCGGTGGCCGCCGGGGCGGACGGACTGGTGGTCTCCAACCACGGAGGACGGCAGCTGGACCGTGCCCCGATCGCGTTCGAGGCGCTGGGGCAGGTGCGCCAGGAGGTGGGTCCGGAGATGGAAATCATCCTCGACTCGGGCATCATGTCCGGGGCGGACATCGTCGCCTCCCTGTGCGCCGGCGCCGACTTCGTGCTTATCGGCAGGGCCTACCTGTACGGGCTGATGGCCGGCGGACAGCAGGGGGTCGAAAAAGCCATTGAGCTGCTGGCCAAGGAAGTCGAGGTCAACATGCAGCTGATGGGAGCCGGATCCATCCGGGAACTGACCCCCGAGCTCATCCGGGTGCGCGCCGGGCGTACGGCCAGTCCGGCACTGAATCGCTAGCGGGTCATCGCGGGGACCGGCGTTGTTAAATGTGCCGCCGGTCACCCAGCCCAGGCTCAGGTGTCAGGGTCTTCTATACCGCGTAGAATAGGCGTGTGCCTGCACCAAAATCCACTGCAACCCAAGCCCAAGAAGTTTTCCGGCCCGTACTGCTGCGCGGCCTGACTGCCGCCGCCTACGCGCTGATTTCCATCTTCTGGATCGGCGCCGACCTAAAGGTCCTGTCCTATTCCACTGCCGGCCTGCTGGTGCTTACCGGCGTGTTCATGTGGCAGTACGCGTCCGTGGCCACCGTTCCGGCCAAGGCGCGGGCCCCCTATGCTTTTGGTGCCGGCATCATGCTGCTGGCCGGCATCACCACGCTGTTCGCCTCCACCCCGGCCATGGTCGCCTACATGGCTGCGGTCGGCCTGCTGGTCGGTGGCGTCTCGGAAATCGTCGTGTTCGCCAAGTACCGTCATGAGTTCCCGCCGTTCCGCAACCAGCTGATCAGCGGCGCGGTGGCCGCCGGGGTCGGTGTGGCTCTGGCCTTTGCCGGACAGCTGGACACCCATGGGGTACTGGGGATGATTGGCGGCAGCGCCGTGGTCTTTGCCGTCTTTGAGCTGATCGCGGCCTTTGGGCACCTGCATGACTCCCGCAAAAACCCTGCGGCCGAAACTGACTAGACTTGATGGCAACACGAGGAAATAGAAATGGAGATCCTGGTGTCAAATAATTCACCCAAGAAGCAACCATGGAGTCAGTCGATCAAGGCTCCACTGGTCTTTTCGCTGGTGCTGGGAATCGTCGCCGCCTTTGTCGGGATGATCAGCGTGACCGGCGGCTCCGAGAATGACCTGCGCATCGATGTCGGACTGATCTGCTTTGGCATCGCCTTCATCGCCAGCCTGCTGGTGATCTCGGTGCTCACCATGGCGTCGAAGGAAAACGACCCGACCCTCGGCAAGGGATCCGGCGTGAACCGCGCCTCGGATCGCCCCCACGAGAAGGACTGATTAGGCGCCGGAAACACCCGCAGAGCCACAAACAATGGTGGGCCGCCCCTTGGGCAAGGGGCGGCCCACCATTGTCATCGGCCGGGTTTCGGCTTGCCGCGGCCCGCGGCGGGCCGGCGCTTACTCCTCCGGCTCGTCGGCCGGACCCCATTCGGAGAGGAAATCCTCCGGGCTCAATTCCCCCAGATCCCGGCGCACCAGGGCAATTAGCCGCTCGGCTTCTTCCAGGTTCGAGGTGGGCAGGGTCAGGACCCGGGAATCATCGGTGCGCGAGTAGACCACCACGCTGGAACCGGAGGGTTCAAACTCCGCATCGCCCAGGACCGCCGAAGCCACTGCCGCCGTCCAGCGGGCTGCGGCCTTCAAGGGCGAGTCATCGGTGCGTTCCAGTCGTGCTTCATAGTCCTCAGACGCGTGGTGCTCGTTCATGGTCAATCCCTCCGACGTACTTCCCGGTGCCAGGTCCTGCACACCGGGAAGTGGATCTGCAGATCAAGTCTGTTCGTGGTTTCATCCTAAAGGTGCCGCAGTTTTGCGGCGAGTACCGGCACGGGAATTATCCCGTGCGTGAAAACCTCAGGCGCGCCTGGCCTTACGTGCCCGGTAGGCCCGGACATGCTCGCGGTTGGCGCAGTTGCCGGTGTCGCAGTACAGCTTCGACCGGTTGCGGGAGAGGTCGACCAGCGCCGCCCGGCAGTCCGGTGAGGCGCAGATGCGCAGGCGCTCAAGCCCCTTGGAGCGGATCACCTCAGCGACGGCCATGGCGGCCTCCACTGCCATGCGGTCATAGAGCGGGGCGCTTTGGGTGGTGGCGTGCAGGTGGTAGTCCCACTCGTCATGCTTGATCAACTGGGGCAGGGCCTGCGCGTTGCGCAGGATGGCATTGACCCGGCGCACCGCGTTGTCCTCATCCGCGGTCCAGATGTCGTGCAACTGGGAGCGCAGCTGGCGGATGGAACGCAGCTCGGCCAGGTTGTTCGCCCGGGCCCCGGTGAAGCGTTCGGTATCCAGGAAGTAGTCCAGGTCCCCGACGGTTTCGAGCTTGTCCACCAGGCCGGAGTTGGTGTTCAGCAGGTTGACCACAGTACGCAGCGAAGCCTGTGTGTCAGGTGCAAAGGTCATTGTGACTCCTGTAAGTCGTCATGGATTGACGAGCATTTCGGCAGAATCGTATTGTCATGATCATACATTCAATGACTCCTGACTCCCGTGCGCGGGTCGTGCTCTGAGGGGCGCGCGGGAACCGGGAGCCCGTTCCGAAAGCCAGCACCCATGCCCGAGATATCTTCAGCCCCCGAGGCCCTTCCGCATGTTGCTTCCAAGCCCCGCAAAACCGGGAACATGGTCGGAGTGTGGATCGCGCTGCTGTCCTCCGCGGTCTTCGGCCTATCCGGATCCTTCGCCAAGGCCCTGATGGAGGCCGGATGGTCTCCGGCCGCGGCGGTGACCTGGCGAATGGCCGGTGCTGCGCTGGTGCTGGCCATCCCCGCAATCATCGCGATGCGGGGGCGCTGGACGCTGCTGCGCACGAACTGGGCGCCGATCCTGCTCTTTGGGTTGTTCGGGGTGGCCGCCTGCCAGCTGTGCTACTTCCTGGCCGTGCAGCGGCTGGATGTCGGGGTGGCGCTGATGCTCGAATACCTGGCCCCGGTCTTCATTGTCCTGGTGCTGTGGATCAGGCACCAGAAGCGTCCGCGCATTCCCACCATCGCCGGCACCCTGGTCGCACTGGTGGGGCTCATGGCCGTGCTGGATATTGCCGGAACCACGAGCATTGATTCCATCGGGGTGATGTGGGGAATCGGCGCAGCCATTGGCCTGACCGTCTACTTCTTTGTCAGCGCCCGGGTCAACGGCGCGCTGCCGCCGATCATGCTGTCCGCCGGTGGTTTGCTGGTCGGTTCGCTGATGATGGCCCTGATCGGGTTGTTCGGCATCCTGCCCATGGAGGTGACGTTCACCGAGGTGAACCTGGCTGGTCTGCAGACGCAATGGTGGGTCGCCCTGGGCGGAATGATCATCCTGTCTACGGTCATCGCCTATGTCACGGGGATCATGGCCGCCCGGGCCCTGGGATCCAAGGTCGCCAGTTTTATTTCACTGACCGAAGTGCTCTTTGCGGTGTTGTGGGCGTGGCTGCTGCTTGGAGAACTACCCGGGCTAATCCAGCTCTTCGGTGGTCTGCTGATCGTCGGCGGGGTCGTGCTGGTGCGCGTGGATGAGCTGCGTCAGCCGGTCCAACGCTAGTTATCGGAGGCCCTCTGATACCGATCAACCATTTGGTTGATGGCAGCAACTTTTCGTCCACCTAGAGTCGATGGTGGGGTGCAGCAGCACCACGACCTTGAAACTTGGGTATCGAAAGGAACGCATCGGTGGCTACTTCGGACACCATGAACCCTCAAGGCTCCCCGCAGGCATCACACCCGTGGGGAGCCTTGGCTATTCTGGCCGCCGGACTGGGGCTTGTGGTCCTTGACGGGACCATTGTCGGGGTCGCCCTGCCGCAGATCATTGCCGATATCGGTCTGGACCTGGGCGATGCTCAATGGGTCAACAGTCTTTACGCGGTGGTGCTGGCCGCCCTGCTGCTGTCCGCCGGAAGCCTGGCCGACCGGTGGGGCCGCAAGAAGCTCTTCGTCAGTGGACTGCTGCTCTTTGCGCTTGGCTCTCTTCTGGCCGCGGGGGCCGGGGCGGCGGGACCCCTGATTGCGGCCCGCGCGGTCCAGGCGGTGGGCGCTGCCTGCATCATGCCGGCCACGCTGTCCACGGTGAATGCCATGTTTCAGGGCAAGCAGCGCGCCGCCGCGTTTGGCATCTGGGGTGCGGTGATTTCCGGCGCCGCCGCCGTGGGACCCCTGGCCGGCGGCCTGTTGACGCAATATGCCTCTTGGCACTGGATCTTTCTGGTGAACCTGCCCCTGGGCGCGGTGCTGCTGGTGCTGGCGCTGGTCTTCGTCCCGGAAACCAAGGGTGGAAAGCCGGCCCGCGGCGTGGATGTGGACGGCGCCTTGCTCAGTGCGCTGGGGATGGGTGCCCTGGTGTTCGCCATTATCGAAGGACCCGAGACCGGCTGGTGGAAGCCGAAGTCCGAGCTGCGCGTTGGCCCCTTCATCTGGCCCGCGGATGCCGCGGTATCCATTGTCCCGGTTGCCCTGCTGATTGCGGCAGCGGCCATTGTGCTGTTCATCTTCTGGGAACGGCACCGGGCCCGGGTGCGCCGCTCGGCCCTGCTGGAACTGCAGCTGTTTACCGTCCCCACGTTCTCCTGGGGAAACCTGACCGCCGCGAGCGTGGCGATTGGTGAGTTCGCGCTGTTGTTCGTCTTGCCGCTGTTTTTGGTCAATGCCCTGGGGCTCTCCGTGCTGTCCTCCGGGTTGGTGCTGGTGGCCATGGCGGTGGGCGCGTTCATTTCCGGGGCTCTGGCCCGTCACCTGGCCGCCAGGATTTCCGCGGCCGGGACCGTGCTGCTGGGCCTGGGCATGGAAACCCTTGGCGTCCTGATCCTGGCCGTGGTGCTCTCCGCGGGCGTCCCGCCGCTGGCTGTTGCGGCGCCCTTGGTGTTGTATGGGCTGGGTCTTGGCCTGGCCTCGGCCCAGCTGACCGGAACCGTGCTCTCCGGGGTGCCGGTGGAGATCTCGGGTCAGGGTTCGGCAACCCAAAGCACGGTGCGCCAGGTCGGTTCGGCGCTGGGAACCGCGATTTCCGGGGCCGTGTTGGCCGCGAGCCTGGCGCTCACGTTGCCTTCCAGCCTGGCCGGTGCCGGGGTGGCGGGAGCGAAGGCCGGTGAATTGGCCGAGGCGACCCGGCAGTCGGCCGGCACCACGATCAGCCAGTTGCGCGCCCAGGGCGCCGGGCAGTCGAACCCGGCCGTGGACGCGCTGGCGGCCGGGTTTGCCGATGCCACGCGGGTGTCCATGATCGCTGCGGCGGTGTTTCTGGTCCTTGGGGCGCTGGGAGCCTGGCGCATGCTCGTGCTGCAGCGCCGCGCATCGTCCCGCCCCAACGACTAGGGCGAGCGGCTGGTCGCCGATTCCGGCGGGCAGGGTCCGGCCTAGACCGGCTGCCATGCCTTCGCGTGCTCAAGGCCAGTGCCCGTGCCGGGGAGTAACGCACAAAGCCACGGTGTGGCTGTCGTCCCGCAAGGGGGAGCAGCCACACCGTGGCTTGTGGTGTTGGGTTCAGCGCCCGGAGGCTACTTCTTGCCGAAGCGGCGCAGCCGCAACGAGTTCAGCACCACCAGCACCGAGCTGGCCGCCATGGCCGCACCGGCGATCATTGGGCTGAGCAGTCCCAGGGCCGCCACCGGGATGCCGGCGGTGTTGTAGGCAAAGGCCCAGAACAGGTTCGTCTTGATCGTTGACAGCGTCTTTTCGGACAGCGCGATCGCGTCGTTGACCTGGTGCAGGTCGTTGCCCATCAGGGTGATGTCCGCGGCCTCGATGGCCACGTCGGTGCCCGAGCCCATGGCGATGCCCAGGTCCGCCTGGGCCAGTGCCGGGGCGTCGTTTACCCCGTCACCCACCATGGCTACGACCTGGCCCTCGGACTGCAGCTGCTCGATGGCCTTGGCCTTGTCGGCCGGGAAGACCCCGGCGAACACGTCCTGCGGCTGGATGCCGACGCTGCCGGCCACCTTCGTGGCGACCTGCTGGTTGTCACCGGTCCGCAGCATGACGCGCAGCCCGCGCTGCTGCAGGGCGCGGATGGCCTCGGCGGAGGAATCCTTGATCTTGTCGGCCACGGAGATCACCGCGGTGAACTTGTCATCCACCGAGACCAGGATGGCGGTGGCCCCGGCCTCCTCGGCCGAGTGCAGCATCTGCATGGCCGCCTCATCCAGCACCGTGCCTTCGGACTCCAGCCAGCTGTAGCGCCCGACCACGATCTTGTGCCCGTCGATGATGCCCTTCACCCCGCCGCCGGGATCCGAGTCGAAGCCGCTGACCTCGGCCAGCGCTCCCAGCTCGGCCCCGGCGGTGGCGATGGCCTGGGCGATCGGGTGCTCGGAGTGGTGTTCCACGGCGGCCGCGACGGCCAGCGCCCGGTCCGGGTTGACCCCCTCCACCGCGGTGGTGCCCAGGTAGGTCATCACCCCGGTGGTCACGGTGCCGGTCTTGTCCAGCACGATGGTGTTCAGCTTGCGGGTGTCCTCCAGCACTTCCGGGCCGCGGATCAGGATGCCCAGCTGTGCGCCGCGCCCGGTGCCGACCAGCAGGCCGATCGGGGTGGCCAGGCCCAGCGCGCAGGGGCAGGCGATGACCAGCACCGCCACCGCGGCGGTGAAGGCGGCCAACACGTCGCCGCTGAACAGCCACCAGGCCAGGAAGGTGAGCACCGCGATGCCCAGCACGATCGGGACGAAGACCGCGGAGATCCGGTCGGCCAGGCGGGCGATCGGCGCCTTGCCGGACTGGGCCTCGGAGACCAGGCGGCCCATCTGGGCCAGTGTGGTGTCCGCGCCGATGCGGGTGGCCTCGATGACCAGGCGTCCGGAGGTGTTGATGGTGGCGCCGGTGACCTCATCCCCGGCCGCCACCTTCTGCGGCACCGATTCACCGGTCAGCAGGGAGGTGTCCACGGCGCTGGTCCCGTCAATGACCTTGCCGTCGGTGGCGATCTTCTCGCCCGGACGGACCACGAACTGGTCCCCGATCTGCAGTTGGTTCGCCGGGATGCGGTGTTCCACGCCATCGCGCAGCACCACCGCCTCCTTGGCCCCCAGGTCCAGCAGGGTCTTCAGGGCATCCGAGGCGCGGTTCTTGGCGCGGGTCTCCAGGTGGCGGCCGATCAGCAGGAAGGTCGCCACCACGCCGGCGGTCTCAAAGTACAGGGTGTGCTCGTGCATCCCGCCGCCGGTATGGGCGGTCATCATCGGGTCACGGAAGAGTTCAAAGACCGAGAAGAAGTAGGCGGCCAGCACACCCAGGGAGACCAGGGTGTCCATGGTGCTGGTCAGGTGCCGCGCGTTGATGGCCGCGGCCTTGTGGAACGGCCAGGCGCCGTAGAACACCACCGGGGTGGACAGCGCGAACGCTACCCAGCCCCAATGCGGGAACTGGGCGCCGGGGATCATGGAGATCACGAACAGCGGGATGGTGAAGACCAGGGAGAAGATCACCCGGTTGCGCAGGTTGCCGTGCTCGGTGGGCTTGGTCCCAGCCGGTTCCTCCGGCGCGGCGCCCTGGTGCCCGTGCTCGGGTTGGCGCACGCTGGCCTCGTAGCCGGCGGCCTTGACGGTCTCGATCAGCATCTCATCGCTGATGTCCGCCGGGACGGTGACCATCGCGTTTTCCAGCGGCAGGTTGACCGAGGCGGTGACCCCGGGCAGCTTGCCGAGCTTGCGCTCCACCCGGTTCACGCAGGAGGCGCACGTCATGCCCTGGATGTCCAGGTCAACGGTGCGCTGGGTGGGGTGCCGGGGTTGGCGCACGCTGGCTTGGTAGCCGGCGGCCTTGACGGTTTCAATCAGCTTCTCGTCGCTGATGTCCGCCGGGACGGTGACCTTCGCGTTTTCCAGCGGCAGGTTGACCGAGGCGGTGACCCCGGGCAGCTTGCCGAGCTTGCGCTCAACCCGGTTCACGCAGGAGGCGCAGGTCATGCCCTGGATGTCCAGGTCAACGGTGCGCTCACCCGCGGTTGGCAGGTTCTGTTCGGTTTGGGTGGACATCATCAATCCCTAGGTGTTGGAGAGGTGTGCCGCCTGCTGCTGGGGCAATTAGCGGCTGATTGCTACCACGTTGTAGCCCGCTTCGTCGATGGCCGTGCGGATGGCGGCATCGTCCAGGGCGGCGGCAGAGGTGATGGTGGCGGTGGAGGTGCCGTTGGCGACCAGCTGGACGTCCACGCCGGATACCGAGGAGAGCTCTTCCAGCTCCTCGGTCACGGAGGCCACGCAGTGCCCGCAGGTCATGCCGTTGATCTGCACCTGGGTGCGGACCGCTTCGGCCTGCCCGTCGGGGCGGCTGGTGATCTTCAGGCCCTCATTGGTCTTGTTGGCCGACTCGTCCGAGCAGCCGCAGCCGCATCCGTTCTGGGTTCCCATGATTGTTCTCCTGTGTGATCGTTGTGCGCCCACGGGGGCGCTGGTGTGCGGCGGGGCGGGGTTCTCCCCGAGCCCGCTGGTCGCCGGTGGTTTGCCGGCGGTCCGTGGTTTTTCTAGCGCAGCAGCCGGGAGATGGCCGCGCTGGCTTCGGTGACCTTGTCCACGACGATGTCCGGGTTGCCGGTGTCCCGGGACTGGTTGGCCGCGGAGACCACGCAGTGTCCGATGTGCTCCTCGATCAGCTGGACGCTGACCTTGTGCATGGCCGCGTTGATGGCCGAGATCTGGGTGAGGATGTCGATGCAGTACTTTTCGTCATCGACCATCTTCGCCACCCCGCGCACCTGTCCCTCGATGCGCTTTAGGCGACGCAGCACCGCGGCCTTGTCGCTGGTGTAGCCATGGCCCTCGTGGGCATCATGGATCTGTGCTTCGTGTTCCATGGTCCAGACTATACCCCTAGGGGGTATGGGGTATCAAGCGGAATTCGTGTGGTGTGGCTCGCAACCTGAGACCCGGTAAGCACGTGGCCTAGGTTTTTCCGCTTTGACGAACAGCGGGGATCGTTACAATGAGTGTTTGTCGCCGGCGTGCCCGGCGGCCGCCGACCGGGCAACCGGCCGGTGCCACAGGCGCAGCGGGGACCGGCAAGTCCCCGGCGGCGGTGCGGGATTCCTTTAACAGGGCCCGCTGCACGGGTGCGGCCCTCACCGGGGCTGCCGCGGGCAGCCGGGACGGGACCGGGCCGGGCGTGCGCCGAAACAATAGGGTGAAGCTTTCTAGAACATGTCCCAGGAATCCAAGAGCCGATCCGAGAACACCCGGATCGAGGACCCGCAGACCGAGGCGGTGGCCACGCAGGCCCCCCAGGAGGCGGTGCCCCCTGCCGCCAGCGTAAAGCGGGAGCACTCCTCGAAGGTCTATGCGCTGATGACCTCCGGGACCATCGTCTCGCGCGTGCTCGGGTTCCTGCGCACCGCGTTGCTGGCGGTGGCGATCGGCTCGTCGACCACCATGGCCGACATCTTCGAAAAAGCCAACGTCATCCCCACCATCATCTTCATGCTGCTGGCCGGTGGCATCTTCAACGTGGTGCTGGTGCCGCAGCTGATCAAGGCCTCGAAGAACAGCGACAACGGGCGCTCCTACACCTCCAAGCTGCTGACCCTGACCATCGTGGTGGTCGGCGCCGCAACAGTGCTGCTCACCCTGATGGCCGGGCCGCTGATCAAGGTGCTCACCCTGGGGTGGACCCCGGCCATGCTGGCCCTGGGCACCACGTTCGCCTTCTGGTGCCTGCCGCAGATCTTCTTCTACGGGGTCTACGCTGTGGTGGGCCAGGTGCTCAACGCGCACGGGCGCTTTGCGGCGTTCATGTGGGCCCCGGTGGTGAACAACGTGGTGCAGATCGGGGTGATCGGTGCCTTCATCGCCCTGTTCGGCGCGTACGGCGGGGATGCGAACCAGCTGGAGAACTGGAGTGCGGCCAAGACCGTGCTGCTGGCCGGCGGCTCCACCCTGGGCATTGCGCTGCAGGCGGTGGTGCTGTTCTGGCCGCTGCGCAACCTGGGCCTGAAGCTGCGCCCGGACTTCGCCTGGCGCGGCATGGGCCTGCGCCACGTGGGCAAGATCGCGATCTGGACGTTGGGCTCGATGACGGTGGGCAACATCGCCTCGCTGGTCAACTCCCGCTTCGTCTCCGCCGCCACCCCGGCGCGCCTGGCCATGCCCAACGGGGGCGCCTCGGTGCCCGGCGAATACGCGCTGAACACCACCCAGCTGATCACCGTGCTGCCGCATTCGGTGTTCGTGCTGGCCCTGGCCACCATCTACTTCAACGAGTTCACCAAGTCCTTCCAGGAGCAGCGCACCGAGGAGATCGGGCCGCTGCTGTCCAAGGGGCTGCGCACCTCCGCGGTGCCGGTGGTGTTCGCCACTGTCGCCTTCATCGTGCTGGCCGGCCCGCTGGGCCGGCTGTTCGCCGGTAGCTCCTCCACCGCGATGCTGCAGGGTGCGGCCATCGGCCAGCTGCTGCTGCTGACCGCGCTGGGCCTGCCGTTCAAGTCCGCGCACTTCTTCATGCTGCGCGTGTTCTTCGCCGACGAGGACACCAAGACCCCGATGATCATCCAAAGCATCATCGCCGCCCTGGGCGTGGCGCTGGCCTTCACCGCCACCGTGACGCTGCCGGCCGTGCAGATCACCGCTGCGGTGGCCCTGATCTACGGGGTCACCAACATCATCTCGGCCATCATCGCCCACTTCCTGCTGGTGCGCCGCTATGGGGACTACGGGATAGTGCACGTGCTGGACACCTATATCCGCATCGGGGCGATGGCCGTGGTCTCCGGGGTGGTTGGCGCCGTGGCGCTGGGCATCATGGGCGGCTACAACTGGGGCTTTGCCTGGTCCTCCATCCCGGCCGCGTTCCTGACCCTGGCCGTGGTGGGCGTGGTGATGCTGGTGGTCTACCTGCTGCTGCTGCGCATGATCCGCTCGGCCGAACTGGATAACTTCCTGGGCCCGCTGGCCCGCTTCGTGCCGAACCTGCGCCGCTAACCGCAGGTGCAAACCCGGGCCGGCGTTCACCCCCGATGCCCGGAAACAGTGTGGCCTACCCGGCGTTCTGGGCGGCGCCGGGCTGCCGGGAATCGCGGGGCGTGCACGGTAAGCTGGGGCGTGTGAGCACGATAGATCTTCATCTGCGCCCGATTTCCACCGCCGAACACACCGCCTTCCTGGAGCGCACCAGCCAGGTCAGCTTCCTGCAGCGGCCCGAATGGGCCCAGGTGAAGGGCGAATGGCGGGGCGAGTCCCTGGGCTGGTTCGCCGCGGATGAGCTGGTGGGCGCCGCGCTGGTGCTGCACCGCGGGCTGCCGGTGGTGCGCAAGACCCTGGCCTACATTCCAGATGGCCCGGTCATCGACTTTTCCACCTACACCCCGCGCCAGGTGCTGTCCCCGCTGGTGGACTACCTCAAGGCCCACGGGGCCTTCCAGCTGCGGCTGGGCCCCGGGCTGATGGTGCGTTCGTGGGCGCCGGGCGCCGTGCGCAAGGCGCTGGGCAAGGAGGGCATGCACACGCTGGCGGACCTGGAACCCAAGCACACCTGGGCCACCGCCGATGCGGTTCTCAGCGAGCTGCAGGCCATGGGCTTCGCCAAGCAGGACACCGGCATGGACTTCGCCGCCGGGCAACCCGAATACGTGGCCCGCATCGACCTGCATGATGAGCAGGACCAGCCGCTGGACGCGGACGGGGTGCGCGCCAAATACTCCTCCACCACCCGCAACGAGGCCCGCAAGGCCCTGCGCGGGCCGCTGGAGGTGGAGGTTGGCGGGCTGGAGGACATGGACCGCTTCCATGCCCTGTACCGGCATACCGCGGACCGCAACGAGTTCACCGGCCGTCCGCTGTCCTACTTCAAGAACATGTACCTGGCGCTGAACCGGGCGGTGCCCGGCTCCTGCACGCTGTATCTGGCCAGCCACGAGGGCACCGACCTGGCCGCCTCCATCGTGATCCGCTCCACCAACCTGTCCTGGTACATCTACGGCGCCTCGTCCTCCGAACAGCGCAAGCTCTTTGCCCCCAAGGCCATCATGGAACGCATGATCGCCGATTCCATCGCCGCCGGCAGCCGCTACCTGGACCAGGGCGGGGTGAGCCCCACCCTGGAGGCCGGCCACCACCTGGCGGGGTTGACCAAGTTCAAGACCAACACCGGCTGTGACATCATCCAGACCACCGGGGAATGGGACCTGGCGCTGATCAAACCGCTGGCCTGGGCCTTTGACAAGTACATGACCTGGCGCGCGAAGAAGTAGGCAAGGAAGCAGAGACTATGGCCAACCCATCCACCTCGATTGACCCCGCCCAGCCCTTCGTCCCGGTCATCCTCGGCGGGGACATCGGCACCTACACCCTGGCCAGGGAATTCCATGAGGCCTACGGGGTGCGTTCGGTGGTCATGCCCGCTGCCGGCAACGGGGTCATTGAGCATTCGGTGGCCATCGAGCTGCGTCCCATCGGCTCCATGGCGGATGAGGCCCGGGTGGTCCAGGCGCTGCGCGAGCTCGGGGAGGAACTGGCCGGCGAGGGCGAGCGGCCGCTGCTGCTCTTCGGGTCCCTGGACTACCACGTCATGCTGATCGCCCGGCACCGCGAGGAGCTCTCGGCCCAGTACGTGATCCCGTATCCGGAACTTGAGGTCATTGAACAGGCGGCGCTGAAGGAGAACTTCTATGCACTGGCCGAACGGCTCGGCGTGCCGCACCCGCGCACCCGGGTCTACCGTCCGGGCAACGCGGTGGCCACCGTGGTGGAGGGCCTGAACTTCCCTTTGATCGGCAAGCCCTCCAGTTCCGGGGACTGGATTGCCGCGAAGTTCGCCGGCAAGCAGAAGATCCACACGCTCAAGGACTTCCAGCAGCTTACCGACCTGCTTTCGCGCATCGACGCCAGCGGCTACGACTCGGGCTACATCCTGCAGGAGTACATTCCCGGCGGGGATGACGCCATGCGCCTGTGCACCTACTTCGCCACTGAGTCGGACTCGGGCACCGAGGTCGTCTTTGCCGGGTACGGGGAAGTGGTGATCGAGGAGCACGCCCCGTTGGTGCTGGGCAACTCGGCGGCGATTGTCACCGGACGGCACCGTGAGGTCGCCGAGGCCGGGGCCCGGATGCTGCGGGAGATCGGCTGGCACGGGGTGGCGATGATCGACGCGAAATACGACCACCGTGACGGGCAGGTGAAGTTCTTTGAGATCAACCCGCGTCTGGGCCGCAACCACTTCTACCTCACCGCGGCGGGCATCAACCCGGCCCGGTTCTATGTCAATGAATTCCTCGGCCCCCAGTACGACGCTTTCGACGTGCGCCGGCAACCGGCGGTGGTGCTTCAGGACGGGATGGCCCAGCTGCGGGAGGAGAGCCTGTTCACGGTGCTGCCCCACGCCCTGCTGCGCCGCTACCTGGACACCCCGACCGGCCGGAAGGCCGCCGCGCTGCTAAAGGCCGGCAAGGTCTCCAATCCGCTGAAGTACCGGGCCGAGAAGAACCCGCGGCGCAAGCTCTACCTGCTGCTGAACGCCGTCAACCACGTGCGCAAATACCGCAAGTTCCCGCCGCGCACGGCCTAGCGGCCACCCCGCCAGCCCAGGCGGCAAGCCCCGCCAGCAGCTGCGAACACTGGGGGAACATGGCAGTGCCCGGGGAATGATGAGTTCCCCGGGCACTGCCATGACCGGTTAGCGCCTTTTGGGCGGCCGGCTAGTGGTATTCGATGCGGTGCTGGCCGCGCGAGAGCACCAGGCCCAGGGCCAGCATGCCCACGCCCAGCACCAGGTGCAGCCAGTTGTCCGCGTCGTTGAGCGGAATGAAGTTGGCGGTGCTGTCAAAGTCAATGATCAGACCGTAGATCCACAGCAGCAGGTAGATGATGCCGCCGCCGATCAGGTAGCCCTTGGCCGCCCCGATGCTGCGGGCCATCACCAGGCCGGCGATGCCGAACAGCAGGTGGACCGCGTTGTGCAGGTAGGAGACCTGGAAGATGCCCAGCAGCTTCGCCTCCGAATGGTGGCCGGCGCCGGAGAGGGCATCATAGTTCGTGGTCACTCCCGGGATGAAGCCCAGGATGCCGACCAGCAGGAACACCACGCCGACCACCAGTGCGGCGACCTGCACGGCGGCGCGTGAGCGACTAGTTGTTGGATGATTCGTGGACATGGCTGATACTCCTTGAAGAGGGGTTCGGGTGAAACGGGCAACACCGACTCAGGTGGCAGTTCTTTGGAAAAAGCACGCCTTTCTCCGACACGAATCGGCCAGAACCTCGTGGTGGCGGACTCCTCGGTGCGGGTCCGGCGTTCTCACCATGTGTCGTTGAGGCTACCGCCGCCGTCAGGGGACCAGAAGACGGGGGTGACAAGACACAGCGGACATCCAGCATGGCTCCCGCACCCGCTGAGCGCCCCGGCCGGCACCGGCTACGCCCCGGGGCGCGGCCCTTGATACGCTGAGCTTCTCAAGCCACCGGCCCGTCTGTGGGCACCGGTTTCCTGCCCGCCCGTAATACTTTGCGGTTCCGGGACGCGGCAACGAAGCCGGTGGGTTAACTTAGGGGCAGGGGTTCTGCCCGAGCCCGAACCTCGAACCCCGGTCTGGTCTGCAGCAAAGGAGCACAGTCATGGGACGCAAAATCGTGCGTCGGCGCGTCATCCGCGCCACCCTTGACGGTGCCCGAAAGGTACGCGAGGAGAAGCTGGCCGGGGAGGAACCCCTGGAAATCCGGTTCGGCGCCACCGCCTACACCACCTCCATGCGCACCCCGGGGGACGACTTCGACCTGGTCGCCGGGTTCCTGCTGGCCGAGGGCATCATCAGCGGCAGCGAACAGCTCAGCTCAATGCGCTACTGCGCCGGCACCGACGCCGAGGGCAATCAGACCTACAACGTCATCGAGGTGCAGCTCGGGCCCGGAGCGCACCCGCCCGAACTGGCCGCCATGCGCAACGTGGTCACCAGCTCGGCGTGCGGGATCTGCGGCACCAACTCCATAGACGAGGTGCGCAAGAAGTCCGCGTTCCGCATTGGTCCACAGGACGGGAAGGTGCAGCTGGAGGTGCTGCTGGCCATGCCCGACACCCTGCGCGAATCCCAGAAGCTGTTCAGCCACACCGGGGGCGTGCACGCCGCCGGACTGTTCTCCACCGACGGGAAGCTGCTGGTGCTGCGCGAGGACGTGGGGCGGCACAACGCCGTGGACAAGGTGCTGGGCGCCGCCCTGCGCGCCGGCAAGCTGGCCCTGCAGGACACCGTGCTGCAGGTCTCCGGGCGGGCCTCCTTCGAACTGGTGCAAAAGGCCGCCATGGCCGGCATCCCCACGCTCACCGCGGTCAGCGCCCCCTCCTCCCTGGCGGTGGGGCTGGCCGAGGACACCGGACTGACCCTCGCCGCCTTCTCCCGGGGCAGCAGCGTCAACCTGTACACCCACCCCGAACGCGTCACCGGAAGCTGACCGACACCCGCACCAGCAGTACCGCCCGCACCATATCATGGAGGAACCCCTTGCACCGTCCGGCCCCCACCCAGGACATCAATGAAGAGGAACTGAAGGTCAGCGAGCCCCAGCGCAGCGCCGCCGGGGCCAAGGCGGTGATGGTCTCCATGGAACGCGGCTTCGCCGAAGCCGGGGTGAGCCGCACGCTGCGCTCCATGGCCCGGGTGAATCAGCGCGGCGGCTTCGACTGCCCCGGCTGCGCCTGGCCCGAGTCGATCACCGGGCGGCGCAAGCCGGCCGAATTCTGTGAAAACGGGGCCAAGGCCATCGCCGAGGAAGCCAGTGCCCGGGTGGTCACCCCGCAGTGGTGGGCCGAGCACCCGATCAGCGTGCTGCGGGAGAAAACCGAGTACTGGCTCGGCTCCCAGGGCCGGATCACCACCCCCATGATCATCCGGGCCGGGGAAACCCACTACACCCCGATCAGCTGGTCCCAGGCCTTTGCCACCGTCGCCGAGCACGTGAACGCCACCACGGCCGAACGCTGCGTCTTCTACACCTCGGGGCGCACCGCGAACGAGACCGCGTTCATGTACCAGCTGCTGGCCCGGTCGCTGGGCACCAACAACCTGCCGGACTGCTCGAACATGTGCCATGAATCCTCCGGTTCGGCACTGAACCCGACCATCGGCATCGGCAAGGGCACCGTGTCCCTTGAGGACTTCGAGCATGCCGAACTGATCTTTGTGGTGGGCCAGAACCCGGGCACCAACCACCCGCGGATGCTCTCCGCGCTGTCCGAGGCACGCAAGCGCGGGGCCCGGGTGGTGGCGGTCAACCCGCTGCCGGAGGCCGGGTTCTTCGGCTTCAAGGACCCGCAGACCGTCGGCGGCATGCTGGGCAGGCCGCAGGAGGTCAGCAGCGACTTCCTGCAGATCAAGGTGGGCGGGGACCTGGCCCTGTTCCAGGCGTTCGGGCACCTGCTGCTGAAGGCCGAGGAACAGGATCCGGGCCGCGTCATTGACCGGGACTTCATCGACTCGTCCACCGACGGGTTTGAAGCCTACCGCCGGGCCCGCCAGCACATCGACTGGGACGCCACCGAGCAGGCCACGGGCCTGAGCCGGGCGCAGATCACCGAAATCGCCCAGCTGCTGATCGCTTCCAAGGCCACCATCTTCTGCTGGGCGCTGGGGCTGACCCAGCAGCCGCACTCCGTGCCGACGCTGAAGGAGATCATCAACCTGTTGTTGATGCAGGGCAACTTCGGCAAGCCCGGGGCCGGGGCCTGCCCGGTGCGCGGGCACTCCAACGTCCAGGGCGACCGCACCATGGGCATCTGGGAGAAGCCCAGCGAAACGCTGCTGAGGGCCATTGACACCGAGTTCGGGATTCACGCCCCGCGCCAGCACGGGTATGACTCCACCGAAACCCTGCACGCGTTCGAGAACGACGCAGTGGACGTGTTCGTCTCCATGGGAGGGAACTTCGCCCTGGCGAATTCGGAGACCGAGCTGTTGGAAGCCGGGATGCAGCGGGCCAAGCTCACCGTGCACATCTCCACCAAGCCGAACCGCTCCCACGTGGTGCACGGGCAGACCTCCCTGATCCTGCCCACCCTGGGCCGCACCGACAAGGACGACAAGCACCCCGGCGGCGCCCAGTTCCTGTCCGTGGAGGACTCCATGTCCGTCATCCACTCCACCCAGGGGCGGCTGAGCCCGGTCTCCGAGCACCTGCTGGCCGAACCGGTGATCGTGGCACGCATGGCCACCGCCATCCTCGGCGAGGACCATCCGGTGAACTGGCGGGCCATGGCCGAGGACTATGACGTGATCCGCGAGCATATTTCCCGGGTGGTGCCCGGGTTTGAGGACTTCAACCGGAGGGTGCGGCAGAAGAACGGGTTCGTGCTGCCCAACCCGCCGCGCGATTCGCGCTCCTTCGCCACCGACATTGGGCGTGGGCGCTTCACCGTCAGCGGGTTCGAGGCCCTGCACGCCCCCGAAGGCCACCTGATCCTGCAGACCATGCGTTCCCACGACCAGTACAACACCACCTTCTACGGGGTGGATGACCGCTACCGGGGCATCAAGGACGGGCGCCGCGTGGTGCTGGTGCACCCGCAGGACCTGCAGGACCTGGGGTTCACCGACCGCCAGCTGGTGGATGTGATCTCCACGTTCCGCGGCACCGAACGCCGCGCCAACCGCTTCCGGCTGATCTCCTACCCCACCGCGAAGGGGTGCGCCGCAGCGTACTTCCCCGAGGCAAACGCCCTGGTGCACCGGGACCTGGTGGCGCGCGAATCCAACACCCCGGGATTCAAGGCCATGATGGTGCGCTTCGTGCCGCACACCGAACAGCCCGGCCCCACCCTGGACAGCTAAGCCAGCCAGACCCCGCCCCCGCCGCCACACCTGATATCGAGGCCCATGAAACCTACTGCCACCCCACCACCGCGCGGCTTCGCCACCGTGCTGGTGATGGCCTTCATCCTGGCGGCGCTGAACCTGCGTCCGGCGGTGACCTCACTGGGCGCCCTGCTGGACCCGGTGATTGACGGGCTGGAAATGAACGGGTTCGTGGCCGGCATGCTCACCGGGGTGCCGCCACTGTGCTTTGCGCTGCTCGGGCCGTTGGCACCGCGCCTGGCCGGGCGGCGCGGGCCGGAGCTGGTGGTGATCGGTGCCATGGCCGCCATCCTGCTGGGCATGGTGCTGCGTTCCATCGCCCCGAGCACCTGGCTGTTCCTGCTGTGCACGGCCCTGGCGCTGACCGGCATCGCGCTGGGCAACATCCTGATGCCGGTGCTGGTCAAGCGCTGGTTCCCGCACCGGGTGGGAATGGTGACCGGGGCCTACACCACGGCGGTGGCGCTGGGCGCCTCGGCGGTGGCGGGGATCGCGGTGCCGGTCAACGAGGCGCTGGGCGGGAACTGGCGGGTGGGGCTGGGCGTGTGGGCCACACTGGCCGCCCTGGCCTTGGGCGTCTGGCTGGTGGTGTACTTCGGGCTGCGCAACCAGATCGCGGCACGCCAACAGCAGGCCGGCGCGTTCAGTGAGGGCAACGGGATCGGGCCGATGTGGCGCAACGCGACCGCCTGGTGGGTGGCCATCTTCTTCGGCACCCAGGCCTCGGCCGCCTACATCTTCATGGGGTGGGCCCCGAAGATCTTTACCGGCTACGGGCCGGCGCCCGGGTACGCCGGGGCGCTGCTGGCCGTGATCCTGGGTGTGGGGGTCCCGCTCTCGTTCATCATGCCGGCCCTGGCCGGACGGTTCCGCAACCAGCGCCCCCTGGTGCTGGTGACCGGGACGGCCGGGGTGCTGGCGGTGGCCGGGCTGCTGACGTACCCGGCACAGGGCGCGATGCTGTGGGCGGTGCTGCTGGGGGTGGCCGGGGCGAACTTCCCGCTGGCGCTGACCATGATCGGGCTGAAGGCGCACACCGCCGCCGGGGTGGCCAAGCTGTCCGCCTTCGGGCAGAGCGTGGGCTACCTGATCGCCTTCCCCGGCCCCTTCGCCGTCGGTGCCCTGCATGAGATGACCGATTCGTGGACGGCCCCGGTGCTGCTGCTCGGGGCGCTGATGGTGCTGCAGACCGTGTCCGGGATGATGGCCGGCAAACCGCGCTACGTGGAGGACAGCACGCTGGTGCGGGTGTAGCCGCCGGTTGTGGCGCGGCACCCTGCCGGGATTTGCGGTGCGTCATAGACTGGGGTTGTGGAAGGTTCAGGTAGCTCTCGCATCGCCAGCCTGCTGTGGTCTGCGGCCGTCTTCCTGGCCGTCCTGCTGCTGGCGCTGCTTGCCGATCCCGCCCGCTGGTGGGGTGCCGGACACCTGGGCTACCTGCTGGGCCTGGGCGGTTTCTCCCTGGGCTTCGCCCTGCTCACCGCGCTGGGCCAACGCGCCTCACGGCTGACCCTGATCCTTGCCGCCGTGGGCATCTGCGGGTACCTGAGCGTGGGGCTTCCCGCGTTGGGGCTGGTGGTGCCGCTCCTGCTGTTCCCGGCCGCCGCGACGGCCGCCGGGCTGCGCTTCTTTACCCTGACCGTGATGTTGGGGCTGATCATCCTCTCCCTGGGCGTGCGGCTGGTGCGCGGGGAGCAGACCCAGGTGGTCCTGGGCTATGAACTGCTCGCCATCCTGGCGCTGAGCCTGCTCGGGGTCGCCCTGGGCGAAATGATCGCCACCCGGCGCCGGCTGGCCGACCGCGCCGACAAGCTGCAGGAAAGCCGGCATGAACTCAAGGGCCTGGCCACCCTGCGGGCCCGGGCCGAGGCCGGACAACGACACCTGGGGGAGCGGCTGCGGGTCTCCCGAAGGCTGCATGACCAGCTCGCCCACCATCTGGCGCTGGTCTCCCTGCACACCAACGCCGCCCTGGAGGAAGTGTCCGGGGATGAGGCGGCCACAGTCAACCTGGAACACGTCCGTGATTCCTCAGCCAAGGCGCTGCAGGAGCTGCGGCGCACCGTGGACTCCATGGACCAGGACGGGCTGGGGGACCGGGACGCCGGTACCCTGGGTGACATTGAGGAACTGGCCTCCACGCTGCGGGACGCCGGATTGCGGGTGGAAGTCAGCGCCCCCGGGGTGGACCTGGATGACCGGTTGCCGATCTTGCTGTTGCGCCTGGTGCGGGAAGCGGCCATCAACGCGGTGCGGCATGCCGACACCACCCACCTGGTGGTGTTCCTGCGTCTGGAAGAGTCCGAGGGACAGGAGCATTGGTTGGTCTCCGTGCGCAATGATGGTGTGCGCCGCGGGGCCAAGGACGCCGTGGATGGTCTGGGTTTGGCGATGTTGCGTCAAAAGATCAGTGAAGCCGACGGAAGCGTGGAATGGGGCCGGCTGGGGCGCCACTTCCTGCTTTCCGCAGAGATTCGAGCCACGCAGACGGACAAGTCCTGAGCCGCCATTCCGGGCAAAGACCGGTGGCTCTGGTTCTGCCGCAGTGCTCAGGCTAGAGTGAGCTCACCGCGCAAGCGCGGGAACAATTGGTCGGAAGGCCGGTACCGTCAGGAGGTCACGATGGGGGAATTTCGGGCGTATACCATGCAGGAGCGCTCCACGTATCTGGCGCCGTCATGCGAACGCTGCGGCCAACACCGGCACGTCATCTGGGAGCAGGTTGAGGGGACGGATAAATACATTCCACGCGATGCCGGCTGCTCAAATGAGGCCTGCACCGCCTAGCCCAGCTGAAAAGCAGCAATAAGGGCCAGCCGCGCTTCGGACCGCCGTCCAGAGTCCGTCCCGCAGGCGCTGGCCCCGCGGACTTGAGCCAAAAATGAGCTTTCGGGCATGGCGCGAGTCACCAGAAACCCGTACGCTTGGAAACAAGCTCTGCTAGCCAACATCGAACAAGCTGCCAGCCACCTGTTGGTCCTTGTTCGTCAGGGACATGTTAGCCTGCGGCGCGACGAGAAGGGGGAGACCCCTATCGTCGCGACGACGAAAAGGCCTGATCATGTCCCCATTTTCTGGAAATTCGCCTGTTAACGCCCGTGTTCGGGAGCTGCTTGGGTCCCGTGAGGGCCGCCAGTACCTGGAATCCAATGAATGGATCCACGGGATGCCCATTCTTGTCACCCAACCCTTCCAGCCGCTGGAAGAGGCCCTGGCCCTCACCGCCCGCTACGACGGCTCGGTGCTGCTTGCGGTGCTGGGAAAGAACGATGACGCGCTGCGGATGCTGCACATTTCCCGTTCCTGCGCCGACCTGCAGCCCGTGGAGGCAACACCCCAGGACATGGTGGTGTGGGACCTTGTCGAACGAGCCACCCGTTCCTGCCTGGTCACCTTTCGGATCAGCCATTGGAGTTCCAGCGCCGTCGCGCACGTCCTTCCGTCCTTTAGCGTTCAGGGCAGCGAACGGCGCGGCTTCTATCGGCACGAGCTGGTCTCAACACGGGTTGATCCCTGCGTGAATTAGCATCCGGCGGGCAGCGAAGCCTGCCGGCCCGGGGCAACCGCTGGTGATGCTCCCTGCCTCCGCTGGGTAGATGCTCAAAACCCTTTCGCGTGTCCTGGAAATCCGTAACGTGGGCGGTGACCGAGGTTGCCAACTGTGAAGGAGAACCAGCATGTCCAATGACGATACGCGCAAGGTAGTTGAGATCCTGAAGGACATTCGCGTCGCCATGGTGACGACCCACGGACCGGACCGGCTCTACAGCCGCCCGCTGACCGTCATCGATGTCACCGAGGACGGGGACCTGTGGTTCTTCACGGTCACCGAAACCGATCTGGTCCGCGAGATTGAAGCGCGCAGTGAAGTGAACGTGTCCTTTGCCGGGAACAAGAAGTGGGTTTCCGTGGCAGGCAACGCCCGCATCGTGCGGGACGTTGAAAAGAAGCGTGAACTGTGGAACTCCATGGTCGAGACGTTCGTGGGAGAGGACCCCGAGGCCTCCAACGTGGTGCTGGTGCACGTGGACTCCGACTCTGCGGAATACTGGGAGAACCCCGGCGGTGCAGCCAGCGTGGTGGCCAGCTGGGTCAAGGAGAAGTTCACCGACAAGAGCGCCCACCCGGGCGACTCGGGCACCGTGGACCTGTAGCCCCTACCGGCCCTGCCCACAGGATAAAAAGAGGCGTAGCCTCGACCAGATCCCCTAGGAGGAAGGTCGAGGCTACGCCTCTGTCGGTGCCCAGCCTGCTGTTCGGGCCACTGGCCTCAGGGATGCCGTTTATTCGTCATGCCCCTGATCCTGGCTCATGGAGCCCTCGGCCGGTGGGGTCTCTCCGGGCGGTACGCCGCCGCCCGGTTCCAAGCCGGTGATGTTGTCCTTGACCGGGTCAGGGTTCGAGGTGGCACCGGCCTGCTTCTTGTCGACCTGGTTTTCCTCGTCCTTGTCGCTTCCCGGACGGGATGAAGAGTGCTTTGTCATCGGGACACTTCCTGTTCGTAGTCGGTTTCCCTGGCGGTGAGGCCTAGTAGTTGGCCGGCGGGTCGGAGGCCGGGAAGGATTCCTTCTCCCATTCCTTCACGATGCCCTCGTCTTCGCCCTTGCCGTTGCGCTTCTTGGCACCCTGGTCCTGCTGTTCGGTTGCCTTGTCCGGCTGGTCATTCTCGTCCAGATTCTGGTTCTGCTGATCATCCGAGGTTGGTTCCTGGGTCATTTCTCTTCCTTCGCTCGTGATCGGACATTGTGCGGCAGAAGGCCGGTCCAGAATGAACACCCTTGGCAGGGCGGTTCCTTCTGGTCGAAGCCAGCACCTACGTGGAGACTAACCAGCGCCGCAAGGCGCAATCAATGGCTCGCAAAATCATGCATGTTTTTCTCAGGAAGAGTGCGCATCGTCGCGCCAAGCACTTGGACCGCTGTTCACGTCATGGCCTCCTCCGGGGTCACCGTTGGCGCTGTGCGCGATGGACTGCTGAGTGCCGTGCAAGCTTCGCGGTTCCATCTGGGAAGCCCTGACCGCGTTCCTGATTTTCACCGCCGCATCCTTTGAAGGAACCGAAATCGAGTTCAGTTGGCGGGGGTTCGTCGCCTAGAGTTAAACCTGCGGCAATCGAAGGGAACACCATGTCTATACGTTCATTTTTCGCGCGGATCTTCAAGCTGGGCCAGGCCAACGCCAACGCGGCCCTGGACGCCGTTGAGAACCCGAAGAAGATGCTGGATCAGACGGTGCGTGACTACACGAACAACATTGCCGAAGCTGAATCAGCCGTGGCCCAGACCATCGGCAACCTGCGCATGCAGGAAGAAGACCACGCCAAGGCCCTGCGTGAGGCCAAGGACTGGGGAGCGAAGGCGCTGGCGGCCTCCAACAAGGCCGACGAGTTCAGCGCGGCCGGGGATGAGCAGAACGCACAGAAGTTCAACCAGCTGGCGACGGTGGCCATCCAACGCCAGATGTCCTGCGAGAAGCGGGCCGCCGGACTGGAACCCACCATCCAGACCCAGCGCGAGGTGGTGGCCCGGCTCAAGGACGGGCTGAACTCCATGAAGTCCAAGCGCCAGGAACTGGTGTCGAAACGCGATGAACTGGTGGCCCGCGCCCGCAACGCCAAGACCCAGGGGCAGATGCTGGATGCGCTCAAGTCCCTGGACATGAGCGACCCAACCTCCGAGGTGGGTCGGTTTGAGGCGCAGGTGCGCCAGGAGGAAGCCAAGGCCCGCGGCGCCGCCGAATTGGCTGCCTCCTCGCTGGACGCGCAGTTCGCCGAACTGGACAATCTGGGCCAGGACGCGGAGGTGGAGACCCGCCTGGCGGCTTTGAAGCCCAGTGCGGACATCGTGGACGAGGCTCCGGCGCGCAGCGGCGAAATCGCCGCGGGTGCCCCGCAGCCTTCCGAGGTGGAGGCCCGGCTGGCCGCGCTGAAGAAGGATCGTTCCTAGTCCGTTGGCTTCCAGCGACGACAGGCCTCCGCCGCTAAACCCTGTGGTTTAGCG
>NZ_JAVGCZ010000001.1:0-98828 GCF_052928425.1 Glutamicibacter sp. BSL13 | reverse complement strand
TCGCCGGCCAGCTGGGCGTCATGGGTAATGAGCACCACGGTGCGACCGGCGAGCGCGGCCCGCAGCTGATCGATCAGCGCCTGTCCCTCGTCCTGGCCCAGGTGGGCGGTCGGCTCATCGAGCAGCACCACCTGCTTGTCCGCCAACAGGGCCCGGGCCACGGCCAGGCGGCAGCGCTGTCCGCCGGAGAGGCTGTGGCCGCCGCTGCCGATGCGGGTCTCCAGGCCCTGGGGGTGCTGGGCGTACCAGGATCCCAGGCCCACCGCCTGCAGCACCTGGAGCATCTGCGACTCCGGCGGCATCGGCCCCTCCACGCCCAGCGCCAGGTTGCGCGCCAGGGTTGAGTCGAACAGGTGCGCCTCCTGCGGGCACCAGGCCACCGAATCCAGGGCCTGGGCCGTCAGCGGTGAGAGCTGCCCGGCGGTGTCGATGGCGTGGATTTGCCCGGACAACGGGGGCAGCACCCCCAGCAGGGCGGTGAGCAGGGTCGATTTGCCCGAGCCGGAGGGGCCGGTCAGTGCCGTCCAGTCCCCGGGGGCGATGCGGGCGCTGAGCCCCTGGAGCACCGGTTCACCCTCACGGTAGCCAAGGGCCACCTCGTGCAGCTCAAAGCCGGTGACCGGCCCGAAATCCTCCTCCGGCTCCGGCAGCTGCTGCTGTGGTGCGCTGCTCACCCCACGGTCGGCCAGGGTCTGGCGCAGTTCGGCCAGTGCCCGGGCCTGTTGGATCGAGGCGACGCAGGCGGCGGCGGGTTCGGACAGGGCCAGGGCCAGCAGGGCGGCCACCGCGGTCAGTTCGGGCGTCACCTCGCTCAGGGCCACGCAGGCGGTGGCCAGCACGGCTCCGGTCAGGGTCATCAGGTTCGCCCCGACGCCCTGGCCCAGGGCGTGCCAGCTGGCCTTGCGGGTGTTTTCCCGCTCGGTGCGCCGCAGCCGGGCCAGCAACTCCCCCAGGGAGTCGTTGGCCCGCAGCGAGGCCCGGTTGCGCAGGATGGCCAGCACGCGTTCGTTGACCTGCAGCCGGTGCTCCAGCTGCTCGGTGGTGCTGTGCCCCTCGATGCGGCGGATCAGCGGAACAATGACAATGAGCATCAGCAGCAGCGCGCCCAGTCCCGCATACCCGAAGGCCGGCTGGATCAGGAAGAGCACCACGGTGCCCAGCAGCCAGACGATCAGGGCCTGCAGGGGCGGGAAGACCACCCGGGCCAGCAGGTCGCGCAGTTCGTCGACCTCGGCCAGGAAGAAGCGCAGCACCACCGGGGAACGGGAGACAACGCCCCAGCTGGCGGGCTTGGCCACCATGGCGTTCCAGATCTTTTCCCGCAGCTCGGCCGCGTACCCCAGCACGGCGTCGTGGATGGCCAGCTGCTCCAGGTAGCGCAGCGCCGCCCGGCCAATGCCCAGGGCGCGCACGCTCACGATCGCCACCATCAGGTGCAGCACCGGGGGCATGTAGCTGGCCTTGACGATCAGCCAGCCGCTGACCGCGGAGAGGGCCACGGCGAAGAGCACCGACAGCACCCCCAGTAGCACGGCCTTGCGGGCCCCGGTGTAACGGGTCAGCAAATCCCGCACCGGGGTGAATCCGGACGCCTGCTGGCCGCGCGGCGGCCGGGGCGCCTGCGGCAGCGCCGCCGGTTCGTCCTCATCCACCGGGGCGGTGGTGGCCGTCGGTGCGGTGCCGGGCACCTGGCGGGCGCCCAGCAGCGGGTCGTGGCTGGCCACCAGGACCGCGCAGCCGGCAGGCAGTTCGCCCAGCAGCCGGCGTACCGCGGCCGCGTTGCGGGCATCCAGGTGGGCGGTTGGCTCATCGGCCAGCAGCAGCCGGGTGCCGGGTTCGCTGTGGATGCGCAGCAGGGCGCGCAGCACCTCAAGTCGGCGCAGTTCGCCCGGGGAGTATTCGGCGATGGGCCGCTGCAGCATCGTGTGCAGCCCCAGCTCGTGGGCCAGACGCTGGATTTGTTCGGCACTGGCCTGGGGCGCATCCAGGGCCAATTGCCGTACGCCGGTGTCCTGGCTGAATTCCGGGTGCTGGCTGATCAGCGCGAACCCGCCGCGCAGCCGCAGCTGGCCGCTGGTCTGCTCGGCGTCCAGCGCGTTGGCGCTGGCACCCTCGGCGATGGCCTTGAGCAGGGTGCTCTTCCCGGTGCCGCTGGCCCCGTCCAGCAGCAGGCGCTGGCCCGGTTCCAGGCGCAGCGTGTAGTTGCGGTAGAGCGGCGCCTCGGTGCCGTAGCGGAAGGAAAAGTCCTCCAGCTCCAGGATCGGCTGGCGGTTCCCGGCATCCAGGGGCAGCCGTTGGACGCTGATGGCCGGTTCGGGGTTCTGCCCCACCATCTGCTCGTAGCGCTGGTAGGCGGCCAGCCCGTCATCGGCGGCGTGGTAGGCCGAGCCGACCTCACGCAGGGTTCCGAAGACCTCGGGAGCCAGGATCAGCACGATCAGCCCGGCGGCCAGGTCCATGTGGCCGCCGACCAGGCGCAGGCCGATGAACACCGCCACCACCGCAACCGAGAGCGTGGAGATCAGTTCGAGCCAGAAGCTGGAGAGGAAGACCGTCTTCAGGTTCTCCATGGTGGCCTTGCGGTAGCGTCGGCCCAACCGGGCGATCGCAGTTCCCTGGGCGCGGGCCCGCCCCAGGCCCAGCAGGGCCGGCAGCCCCAGGGCCAGCTCATACAGCTGGTGGGCCAGCGCGTCGAGTCCCGCCTGGCTTTCGCGGATCTTCTCCTGGGTGTGCATGCCGATCAGGGCCATGAACAGCGGCACCAGCGGAATGGTGATCAGCAGCACGATGGCGCTGGTCAGATCCACGGTCAGGACATAGATCCCCAGCAGCGGCGGCAGCACCAGTGCGCTGACCATGGCCGGGATGAACTTGGTGAAGTAGTCATCGAGCTTGTCGATGCCGTGCGCGGCCAGGGTGGCGGTTACCGGCACGGAGAACTTCTTGGACGCCACCGGGACGATGGTGCTGACCGCTGCGGTGCTGGCCACCAGCTGTTCGCGCATCCGCTCCTTCGCGCCCAACCCCATCCGCCGGGAGGACACGTTCAGCCCCCAGCCGCCAGCGGCCCGCAGCAGCGCGCCGGCCAGGGCCAGCCACAGCAGCCGCGGGCCGGCCGGCGCACCGGAGCCGGCCAGGGAGGCGATCCAGGTGCCCAACGCGAAGGCGAGCAGGATCAGCCCCAGGGCCTTGCTGATCGACCACACGGTCAGCAGCACCAGCTGCCGGCGCTGCAGCAGGTTTGAGGGCAGGAAGCGTGGTGCGGCCATCTTCTCTCCTTGGCGTTGGGCCATCGACGGTTACTTGACCACGGGGGTGATCAGGTGGGTCTCCGGGATGTGCTTTTCGTGGATGCGCTTGCGGAACACCCAGTAGCTCCAGGCCTGGTAGGCCAGGACCAACGGCACCCCGAACGCGGCCACGATGCTCATCAGCCGCAGCGTGTACGGCGTGCTGGAGGCGTTCATCACCGTCAGGTTGAACGCCGGGTCGATCGTGGAGGGAAGCACCACCGGGAAGGCGGCGGTGAAGATCGCCGCGACCCCCAGCGCCAGGGCCGCCCCCAGGGCGATGAAGGAGAATCCCTCGCGGCCCGACCGGGCGGTGCCCCAGGCGGCCACCATGGCCAGCGCGGCCAGCCCCAGCAGCGCCCAGGCGCCCATCGAGTCGTTGCGCAACAGCACCGCGAGCGCCCACAGCACCAGCGGCAGCAGGCCCAGCGGCAGCCACCTGACCAGCAGCGAGCCGCTGCGTTCGCGGATCGGCCCATCGGTCTTCAGGCGCAGGAAGGCCAGCGCCTGGATCAGGCAGTAGCCCACGACCGCCAGGCCACCAAGCACCGCTTCCCAGCCAAACCAGGCGAACGCTCCGCCGACCCGGTCCCCGTTTTCATTCAGTGGCAGCCCCAGGGTGGTCAGCGCCAGCATGGCGCCCACACCGAAGGCGGCCACGAAGGAGCCCAGGCTCATTGCCAGGTTCCACATCTTCAACGCGGTGGCGGTGTGCGCCTTGCCGCGGTATTCAATGGATACGGCACGGAAGATCAGTGCGGCCAGCACGATCACCAGCGGCAGGTAGAGCCCGGAGAAGAGCGAGGCATACCAGTAGGGGAAGGCGGCGAAGGTGGCCCCGCCGGCGGTCAGCAGCCAGACCTCGTTGCCGTCCCAGACCGGGCCGATGGTGTTGAGCATGACCCGGCGCTGGCGTTCATTGCGGGCCATCACCCCCATGAGCATGCCCACCCCGAGGTCGAAGCCCTCAAGGAAGAGGTAGCCAAGCCACAGGACGGCGATGACCACGAACCATAGTGTTGGAAGCCATTCCATTGTCAGTTTCCGTTCCCGCTAGTAGGCGAAGGACAGCACATCATCATCGTGCTTGTCCTCGTCCTTGCGCTCGTCGTTGTTCAGTTCGGGCATGGAGGAGGCCACCCCACCGCGGATGAACCGGGTGAGCAGCACGAGTTCGACCACCAGCAGCACTGCGTAGATCAGCGTCAGGCTGATCGTGGAGAAGAGCATCTCCCCGGCACTGACGGTCGGCGAGACCGCGGCGGCGGTGTACATGAACACCTGGTCAATGCCGCCCATCTGCGGGTTCGGCGCCACCACGAAGGGCTGACGTCCCATTTCGGTGAAGATCCAGCCGAAGGAGTTCGCCCCGAACGGGGCGGCGATGCCCAGCAGGGCCAGCCGGGAGACCCACTTGTTGTGCGGCACGGTCCCCTTGCGGGTGAGCCACAGGGCCACCGCGGCGGCGACGGCGCTCAACCCGCCCAACGTGATCATCAGCCGGAAGCCCCAGTAGGTGACCTCCATGACCGGGACGTAGTTGATTTCCTGGCCGGCGTACTGACCGAGGTATTCCTCATCCGGGTAGTGGGTGCCGTACTTTTCCTGGTATTCGGGGATCAGCGTGTTCACGCCCTTGACCGGGGTTTCAAAGTCGCCGTTGGCCAGGTAGGAAAGCAGACCGGGCAGTTCGAAGACCGCGGTGACGTCATCGCAGCTGGTGCTGCCCTGGGTGCGGACATCGCCCAGCGTCAGCACCGAGAACCCGGTGCCGTCGTGGCAGGCGGCCTCGGCGGCGGCCATCTTCATCGGCTGCTGCTCGAACATCAGCTGGGCCTGGGTGTGCCCCGAGAAGGCCACCCCCAGGAAGGAGACCAGCGCCACCACTGCACCGATGCGCAGCGAGGAGAGCCATACCTTGTGGTCGGTCTTGTCGCGGTTGCGGCCCTTGCTCAGGTCTTCCCCAACGATGACGCGCCCGTTGGCGTCCACCGTGTCGATGCCCTCCGCGCGGCGACGGTACAGGTGGAACCAGGAGATGCCCAGCAGGAATCCGCCGGCCACGGCGAAGGCGCCGAAGACGGTGTGCGGGAAGGTGATCAGCGCCGTGTTGTTGGTGAACACGGCCCAGGCGTCGGTCATGACCGCGCGCCTGTCAACGATTTCGGTGCCCACCGGGTGCTGCATCCACGAGTTTGCGACGAGGATGAAGTAGGCCGAGAGGATGCTGGCCAGCGAAGCGGCCCAGATCGTGGCCAGGTGCAGCTTTGCCGGCAGTTTCTTCCAGCCAAAGATCCACAGTCCCAGGAAGGTGGATTCGACGAAGAACGCCAGCAGCGCCTCCATGGCCAGCGGGGCCCCGAAGACGTCGCCGACGAATCGGCTGTACTCGCTCCAGGCCATGCCAAACTGGAATTCCTGCACGATACCGGTGGCCACGCCCATGATGAAGTTGATCAGGAACAGCTTGCCCCAGAACTTCGTCATTCGCAGCCACTGTTCATTGCCGGTGCGCAGCCATACCGTTTGCAGCACCGCTACGACCAGCCCCAGCCCGATCGTCAGCGGCACCATCAGGAAGTGGTAGACGGTGGTGATGCCAAATTGCCACCGCGCAATTTCCAACGGGTCCATCGGTTTCCCTTCGAGTGTAAACACGTTTTCTACTGAACGTAGAAAAGTCGTTCACCACCACGATAGGCCAATTTCGACAAGACGTAGAACTCGCGGGTAACCGGCCTGTGGCCTGCAAAACAAGCCACCGACCAAACCGCGTGATGCCAGCAACAGGCAAGCGCCAAATTTGCCGAGTTCTCAAGGTGCGCCCAAGAGACTATGCCCGAATGTGATTTTTGCAACAATAATCTACTCAGACCCGATTTTTACGAAGTGTAGAAAATTTGGTCAATCCCCTATAGAATGGACTGCACGATACGTTCGTTGGCGCTTAATGGCGCCGGACGTTTTAGCACTAGTAGGCAAGTGAGGTACTGCCCTGTGGCCAGCCTTGGCGATCTGGAACGCTCAGTCATGGAACTTCTGTGGGACTCCGCAGAACCACTGACCGCCAATGATCTGCGCGATGAACTCGCCGCACCCGGCGATGCTGCGAAGGAACTCGCAGTCACCACTGTGCTGACGGTACTCGCGCGGTTGGAAAAGAAGGGCCTCGTCGCCCGGGAACGCTCCACGCGTCCGCACCGCTACACGGCCTCGTCGACCCGCGAGGATCACACCGTGAACCTGCTCAACGAGGCATTGGGAACCGCCCAGGACCGCGAAGCTGTTCTGGCGCGCTTCATCGGCGGCATTTCCCCCGACGAAGCGGCGGCACTTCGTGCTATCTTGGACGCACCGAAAACCGTCTAAATCCTTCACGATATAGAGGGCTGAGTGCTTCTCACCTCATACTTTCTTGCGGCGTTGGCCATCGCATTAGCGTGGCCAACGCCGTTGGCGTTGGCCAAAGCGAAATGGCCAGCCCGCTCCCCGGTGGCCGCTGTCCTGTTGTGGCAGGCCATCGCCCTGGCCGGTGGGCTGTCAATGATCGGCTCCATGCTCGTGTGGGGTCTGACTCCACTGGGCGATGACCTGCTCAGTGCCCTGCACCAGGGATGGCGCTTGCTGCTCGGGGACCCCGATGCCCCGTCCCCCGGGGTGGTCCACCTCTTTGCGCTCAGCGCCGCACTGCTCTTTGCCACCCATCTGGTCCTGACCCTGCTGCGCGCCGCCTGGCGGATCTCCCGGCAGAGGGCCAAGCATCGCCAGCTGCTGATGCTGTTGACCAACCCCGCCGAGGACCGGCCCAATACCCTGGTTTTGGACCATGACGTCCCGGTTGCCTATTGCGTTCCGGGCATGACCCGCTCGGTCACCGTCCTGTCCCGTGGACTTCTGGACCAGCTCTCCGAGACCGAACTGCAGGCGGTGCTGGCCCACGAGCGGTCGCATCTTGAACAACGCCACGACCTGCTGATCCTGGCCTTCACCGCCTGGCACGAAGCCCTTCCCTGGCTGCCGACATCGCGCCTGGCGTTGGACGCGGTGCGCCAGCTGACCGAGATGCTGGCCGATGACACGGCCCTGCAGAAGGTGCAGCGCCCAGTCCTGTTGCGGGCCATCGTGACCGTCGCGTCCTCCGTGGCCCCCAACCCGGTCCACGATCCCGCCCAGCAGGGCGGCTCGGGCGGCGACCTGGAAACCGTGCCGAACGGAGAATTGTCCTCCGGACGCCTGCAGCGCCTGCTCAATGATCCGAACCCGCTGAGTGTTTTCCAGACCACGGCGATCGTCTTTTGCTCACTGATGCTTTTGGTCTGCCCCACCGTGTTGCTGATTGCGCCCAAGCTGCTGGGCTAGACGCAATCCACAACCGGCCACGGCTGAAGTCCCGGAACACCGGGCAAAAGGAAACGCCGACCGGTCCCCCCGGGTAATACCCCAGGCAAACCGGTCGGCGTTTTCGCTGCTGGCGCCCCTAAACGTCGATGCGTTCGCGTTCCAGGTTGTCAGCACCGGAGATGATGAATTCCTTGCGCGGTGCCACATCCGAGCCCATGAGCAGGTCGAAGATTTCCTCGGCCGCCTGGGCATGCTCCACGCCGACCCGGCGCAGCGTGCGGTGCCGGGGATCCATGGTGGTTTCGGCCAGCTGGTCCGCGTCCATCTCACCCAGGCCCTTGTAACGCTGGATCGGCTCCTTGTAGCGCCGGCCTTCGGCCTCGATCTTTGCCAGCAGGCGGGTCAGCTCGGCTTCGGTATACGTGTAAACCACTTCGTTGCTCTTCGAACCGGGATTGATGATCTCAATCCGGTGCAGTGGCGGCACCGCGGCGTAGACCCGGCCCTCCTCCACCATCGGTCGCATGTACCGGTAGAAGAGGGTCAGCAGCAGGGTCCGGATGTGGGCGCCGTCCACATCGGCATCGGTCATCAGGATGACCTTGCCGTATCGGGCCTGGTTGATGTCAAAGGTGCGGCCCGATCCGGCGCCGATGACCTGGATCATCGAGGCGCACTCCGTATTCGAGAGCATGTCCGAAATGGAGGCCTTCTGCACGTTCAGGATCTTGCCGCGGATGGGCAGCAGGGCTTGGAAGTCGCTGGACCGGGCCAGGCGGGCGGTACCCAGCGCACTGTCACCCTCAACGATGAATAGTTCGGAACGCTCGGTTTCCTTCGTCCGGCAATCCAGCAGCTTGGTCGGCAGGGATGAGGACTCCAGAGCGGTCTTGCGGCGCTGGGTTTCCTTGTGCACGCGTGCGCTCACGCGGGACTTCATCTCATTGACGACCTTCTCCAGCAGTGTGGCCGCTTCCTGCTTTTCTGCACGCTTCGTCGAGGCCAGGCGCTCGTTGAGCGCCTTCTCCACGACGCGGGAGACGATCTGGCGCACCTGCGAGGTACCCAGGATCTCCTTGGTCTGGCCCTCGAACTGCGGTTCGGCCAGGCGGACGGTCAACACGGCTGTCATGCCGGCCAGGACGTCGTCCTTCTCGATCTTGTCCTTGTTGCCGAACTTCAGTTTGCGGGCGTTGGCCTCCACGGCCTTGCGGAAGGACTTCAGCAGCGCCTGTTCAAACCCGGTCTGGTGGGTGCCGCCCTTGGGCGTGGCGATGATGTTCACAAAGGTGCGCACCGTGGTGTCATAGCCGATCCCCCAGCGGACGGCGAGATCGACTTCGCAGACGCGCTGCAGATCTTCAATGTGGCTGCGCCCCTCGGCGTCGAAGACCGGCACTTTCTCATGGAATGAGCCGCTGCCCTGGATCCGCCAGATGTCGGTGACTGCCGAATCGCTGGAGAGGAAGTCCACGAATTCGCTGATGCCGCCGTCGTGTTGGAAGACCTCCTCGTAGGGCCCGTCCTCACCCAGGGTGCCGGGCAGGCCGCGCTCGTCGCGCAGGGTCATGCGCAGGCCGGGCACGAGGAACGAGGTCTGTCGTGCGCGGTTTTGCAGGTCCTCGTAGGAGAAGCGGGCATCGGAGGTGAAAATGTTGTCATCCGCCCAGTAGCGGATCCGGGTTCCGGTGACGCCGCGCTTGGCCTTGCCCACCACGTCGGGTTCGGTGGCCTTCTTGAAGGCCTCGAAGGGAGCATCCGCCCGGGGTTTGCCGCGATCGGAGAAACGGCCCGGTTCCCCGCGGCGGAACTGCATGCCGTAGGTCTTGCCTCCGCGGTCAACTTCCACGTCCAGGCGTGCCGAAAGGGCGTTGACGACCGAGGCGCCCACACCGTGCAGGCCGCCGGAAGCGGTGTAGGAGCCGCCGCCGAACTTGCCGCCGGCGTGCAGCTTGGTGAAGACGACCTCGATGCCGCTCAGGCCGGTCTTGGGTTCGATGTCCACCGGGATGCCTCGCCCGTCATCGCGCACTTCCACCGAACCGTCGTTGTGCAGAACGACGGAGATGGACTGGCCATAACCGCCCAAGGCCTCATCGACCGAGTTGTCGATGATTTCCCACAAGCAGTGCATGAGTCCGCGCGAGTCGGTGGATCCGATGTACATGCCGGGACGCTTGCGTACGGCTTCGAGTCCCTCGAGCACGGAAAGATGGCGGGCGTTGTAATTATCGGCTTTGGCCACGTGGTTACTAACTCCTACTGCTGCCTGACGGGGATCCTGCCCCCATTCTAGTCGTCAATGTGTTCGAATTCTGTGAGCCGAACACCCGTGAAAACGGGAACTTGGCCACTATGAGCTTATCCACAAGCAGTACGCGGTGAGCGAAAGAGCGGCCCGAGGGGCATAAAGTTCGGGCCATAACTGGTTGTATTGAATACACCAAGATTTAAGGAGGCTGGCAATGACTACTACAACTGCAAGTCGCGAACTCAATGCCCTCGACCGGTGCGACCGTTGCGGCGCACAGGCCTACGTAAGGGCCGTGCTAGCCTCCACAGGTGGCGAACTGCTGTTCTGTGCACACCACGCACGAGCCGTAGAGGATAAGCTTCGCCCGCTCACCTCGGAGTGGCAGGACGAAACTTCGCGGCTTTACGAGAAGCCGAAGGTGGACATCCAGGACTAGCTCGCGCCGTCCGTTGTCTGCCAAACGCTGGGATCCGCCGAAGGGCGGGTCCCAGCGTTTTTGTTATGGGTCAAATATTGCTCCGCAGCGCCGGTGCCGCTCAGCAACCGCCAAGCAGGGCCCGGCCACTCATCGGTGTGCGAATTGCGGCGAAATGTTGGGTTTAACGACCGCGGCGGACGAAGCCACACAGAGCTTCGTCCGCCGCGGAACGATCGTTTTAGTCCAGGTAGTCGCGCAGCACCTGAGAGCGCGAGGGGTGACGCAGCTTGGACATCGTCTTGGATTCGATCTGACGGATGCGTTCACGGGTCACCCCGTAGACCTTGCCAATTTCGTCTAAAGTCTTCGGCTGACCGTCGGTCAGGCCAAAGCGCATCGCCACGACGCCGGCTTCACGTTCCGAGAGGGTGTCCAGCACCGAGTGCAGCTGCTCCTGCAGCAAGGTGAAGGAAACCGCGTCGGCCGGAACCACGGCTTCCGAGTCCTCGATCAGGTCACCGAACTCCGAGTCGCCGTCTTCACCCAGCGGGGTGTGCAGGGAGATCGGTTCGCGGCCGTACTTCTGGACTTCGACAACCTTTTCCGGGGTCATGTCCAGTTCCTTGGCCAGCTCTTCCGGAGTGGGTTCGCGGCCCAGATCCTGCAGCATCTGACGCTGGACGCGGGCGAGCTTGTTAATGACCTCGACCATGTGCACAGGAATACGAATGGTTCGTGCCTGGTCGGCCATGGCACGGGTGATCGCCTGACGGATCCACCAGGTGGCGTAGGTCGAGAACTTGAAGCCCTTGGTGTAGTCGAACTTCTCAACCGCACGAATCAGACCCAGGTTGCCTTCCTGGATCAGGTCCAGGAACAACATGCCGCGGCCCGTGTAGCGCTTGGCCAGCGAAACCACGAGGCGCAGGTTGGCCTCCAGCAGGTGGTTCTTGGCGATCTTTCCGTCGTGGATGATCTGTTCATAGTCCCAGCGCAGCCGCTGGTCCATTGACCCGTCGTCCTTGTTCAGCTTGTCCTGAGCGAACAGCCCTGCCTCGATGCGCAGCGCAAGATCCACTTCCTGCTCGGCGTTCAGCAGTGCGACCTTGCCGATCTGCTTCAGGTAGTCCTTGACCGGGTCGGCGGTGGCACCTGCCACCATCACCTGCTGCTGAGGGGCGTCGTCTTCGGACGAGCTGATGACGAAGCCAACGGAATCGTCTTCAGTCTTTTCTTCAGTTTCGGCGTTGTCGGTCTGAGCCTCGGTCTGCTCTTCGTTGTCAACGACTTCTTCTGAGGCCTTACCGGCGGCCTTGCTGCTTGCCTTGGCCTTGGTTGCGCGCTTCTTCGCGACAGGTTTCTCTGCCACAGCCTTGGCGTTGGCTTCCTCAGCCGCAGTTGCGTTGGCAGCCTTGCGCTTAGCGTTCGTCTCAGTTGATGACACGAATAACCTTTCTCACGATGCGTCCCAGATGCACCTACCGGTAACACCACTATGACCCTGTCAAGTCCGTTAGCGGAAACAAGGAGTTTCCGCCATGGCGACAGTCACGTATTTCAACGCATCTACGCCTTCTTTTGTTCCCGCTGTGAAAAGACGGAACGCAAAAGAACAATCGGACCTAACCGGGTCTGTTGTCCCATTATCCACGAATAACCACGCAGGCACCACTTGGCGCGGCCGGATTTCGCGCTCCTAATGGAAACTTGAACGCCAGGCACGTTGGGGATCAGTGGCCCACTCCGGCATGATTCCGCGGTAAAGCAGTTGCTGCAGCAACTGCGCAAGACGGTATTCAGGGTCACTATCCAAGGCGGTCCGCAAGAGCGCCATGGACATGCTTCCCCTGCCTTTGGCCCATTCAATCCACGCCAGGATGCACAGCAGCGCCGAACGCTGTCCGGCTCGCGCCACCCCCAATAGGTCTCGGCAGATGAACCACAGGTTCTCCAGCCGTTTCCACTCCGGAGTGTTCGCCCCACCGCCTAGCAGGAAATCGGCCAGTTCCTGGGCGCGTTCCTCGGTGTCGCGCAGCGCCAGTTCACGCACCGCCGTGCGCGCCGCGACCGCACCCACACCAGCGAGGTAGGGCAGGATGTCGCGCACGAGCCGGATTTCCAAGCCAGAGAGCAGCCGTGCCGCGACCAATGGTTCGGAGCGCATGGTTGCCTCGGACTGGTAGGCGTCTGTTTCCAGCAGTGCAGCCCAGGTATCCAGGCAGTCGTACATGTCGCCGTCGAGCGAATCGGCGAGGCTGCGGATCGTTCCGGCGTTCTCCCATTCCGGGACGCCCTCCCCGTCCCAGGGCTCGTGCAGTGGGGCGGAACCGGCCAGGACCATTCTGAGGTAAGTGTCGCTGAGTTCCGGGCAGGCCGGGTTCTCGCGCTGTTCTGGCACCGCCCCGTTGTAATTCCACACCATGCCCCGGTTGACAAACCACGCCTGATGCAGTGGCGTACGGCGCGCATCGAAGCTCTCGCTGAGCTCGGCAAGCAATTGGTGATAGGGCAGTTCCCGCCCGGCAGGTGGCGGGTCGTTGGAGTACAGGACGCACAGTGCTCCGGTCAGCTGCGGCAGCTTTCCCACCAACTTGCAGACCTGCTCCACCCACGGCCGGCGCTCCCCCGCGCTGTCGTGTTTTGGCAGATCCACGCGCAGGGTCGCTTCCAGCTTCTTGTCGACCATCAGCAACAGCACGGCCGATTCGGAGGGATGAAACCCCAGCGCGTGGGGCACGTAGGCAAGGATGTCTTCGGCGCGCTCCAGGGAGAGCGGCTCTTGTTCCGGTGTAGTAGTCATGACCCGACAGTGGGCCAAGACCGAGGTGCCCACGGGATCGGGGACCCCGAGTGTGGACAACTCGGGCCGCAGCCACCAGGGAAGCTAATGGCCGGGATTTTGCTGGCGGCGCGCCTTCTTGCGTGCCAGGAGCATCCCGCTGATGCCCACGGCCACGAACACGAACTGGACGCACAAGGCCAGCTTGAACGCGCCCAGGTTGTACAGTTCCCGTTCACCGCCGGCCAGCTGGAACTGGAAGTCCAGCAGCATGCCGACCAGGTACATGCAGATGAAGGCCCCGGAGAATCCTCCGACGTTGACCAGGCCCGTGGCTGTTCCCATCACGTGCGGCGGGTTGAAGGTGCGGGCAAAGTCGAAGCCGATCACCGACGCCGGACCGCCAGCGGCGATGCTGATCATCAGGACGATCAGCACCCACAGCGGCGCCCGTCCGGGCCACAGCAGCACCACGGCCCACATCACCGTCATCCCCAGCACGATGGTCAGGGCGATCAGCGACCGGCGGGTCGGATAGCGGGCGGTGAGGGCCCCCAGGATCGGGGCAAGGACAATCGCGACGACAACGAAGATCGACAACAGGCTGGAGGCCAGTGCTCCGGAGACCCCCTGGCCTTCGACGAGGAAGGGGAAACCCCAGGTAAGCATGAATACGTTGACCATGAACGCGGTGCTGAAGTGGGTCCAGAACCCCAACCGGGTGCCCGGTTGCCGCCACGCCGCCGCCAGCCGCGCCCGGGTGCTCAGCGGGTCCTCTTCCCCGGTGCCACGCCATTCGTGCCCATTGTGCACAAAGGTGATGACCAGCAGCAGGGACACGAAGGCGATGACGGCAAGCATCGCAAATGCCGGGGTCCATCCGACGTGGATGAGCATCGCGTGGAACGGGAAGAGGCTGATCAGCTGGCCCAGCTGCCCTACCGTGCCGGTGATCTGGGTGAGCATCGGGATGCGGGACCCGGAGAACCACATGGGCAGCAGCCGCAGCACCGAGACGAAGACCATGGCATCCCCGGCACCGACCAGCACACGCCCAACCAAGCCCTGGGGGACGTTGTTCGCAAAGGCCAAGAATGCCTGGCCCAGGGTCATCAGGATCGCCCCGCCGACAATCATCCGGCGCGGGCCGACCTTGTCCAGGATCAGCCCGACCGGCACCTGGCCGGCCGCGTACACCAGCAGCTGGACGACCGAGAAGGTCGCCAGGATCGAGGCGGAGGCGTTAAAGCGTTCCGTGGCCTCCAGCCCGGCCACGCCGAAGCTGGTGCGCTGGGCGACCGCCGAGAGGTAGGCCAGCAGCGCCACCGTGTAGACGATCCAAGATTTTTTTGAATTCAGCTGGTCATGGCTCAAGGGGTCGGGTCACCGGAACTATCGGCCGAATCTTCGGGGCCGTGCGGGTCATCGTCCGAATCGGCGCCCTCATCGGCGTCGGTGTGCGTGGCGTCCTCGTGACGGTCTTCGGGCAGGGGGCCGGTTTCGGCCAACCAGGCATCCAGGTCCTCGATCCCGGCCAGGAACGATTCGGCGCGGGCAGCGATCTGCTCGGCGTCGGGAAGCTCATGGTCCTCATCAAGCAGCAGCGACCGCGGCTGGTGCTCCTGGGCGTGGGCGTCAAAGCGCTTCTCAAACCCGGCCACCATCTGGCGCACTTCGGTGTTCGCGTCGATCTGTTCGGCCAGCTGTCCTTCGATCAGCCGGCCGGCTTCACGCAGGCTGTCGGTGGGCAGGGCCAGTTTCAGGGCCGCCCCCACAAATTCCAGGGCGGCCACGGCCACCGGTGGGTATTCGGCCTCGGCCAGGTAGTGCGGGGTGTGCAGCGAGTAGCCGACCACGTCGCGCCCGGCCTCGGCCAGGCGGATCTCCAGCAGGTCGGTGAAGGCGGCCGGCAGTTCGGCGGTCGGCGACCAGGTGGAAATCTGTTCGATCAGGTCCTTGCGGTTGCCGTGGGCGGTCACACCCACCGGACGGGTGTGCGGGACCGGCATCGGCAGCGAACTGGTGGAGACCACCGGGCCGATGTTAAAGGCCTCGATCAGCACCAGCAGCTGGGAGCTGAGCTCTTCCCATTTCAGGTCCGGCTCAACGCCGGTGAGGAACCAGAAGTCCCGGTCCATGCCATCGGTCATCAGGTACAGCTCGATGACCGGCTCCTGGTAGGCGGCGAAGTGGTCCCCCAGGTAGGTCACCCGGGGACGCTGGGCGGAGTAGCACACCAGCTGATCGGCGTCGAAACGGGCCACCAGCTCGCCGGCCAGCTGCCCAAACAGCTCGTTGTGTACCTGGACGTGGGCGTTGCCCGCGTCGCTGGCCCCCTTGAGGGAAATGTACATTCCCAGCCCCTGCAGGCAGGGGTCATCGAGGTCTTCGGCCATCAGCTTCATCAACGACGAACTGGTCATTCCACCCCGATCCGAGATCAGCCGCCGGATCATTCCGACGGATCACTACTTGTCCTACCCGTTGGGCCAACGGCACCGTCGTGCATGCCATGCACGTCTGCCTGCCACCCAACGATTCTTAGCAGAACCCGGGCCCCCGGGTCATACTCCAACGTCACATTCTATCTCTTCGGGGCAACAGCCACTGTGAAGTGGGGCACGCGCGGGGTGTACCTCGGCTAACATCTACTAATGGGACACGGTGCAGATGCCGCATGCCGCCACCCGCGGCGCCCCGCTCCGCCCGGTCCCCTACCCTTACAGATCCTCAAACCCTACAAAGGCTTAGAAGGAATGATTTCGTGATCAACTCCAGCGATCTCAAGCTGACCGCAATCGGAACCGACATCAAGCGCAAGAACGCCGACGCACTGGTGCTGGGCATCTACAAGAGCGATGAGAAGGTTCACATCGCCGAATCGGTGCTTGACCCCCAGACCACCGCAGAACTGGAAAAGTCCCTGGCCGACATGGGCGTCGGCGCCAAGGCCGATGAGCTGACCCGGCTGCCGGCGGTGGAGGCCTCCAAGGCCAAGTACGTGGCCTTCATCGGCCTGGGAGTTGATTCGTTGCAGGAGCTGACCGACGAGAAGCTGCGCCGCGCCGCCGGTTCGGCCGCCCGCCAGCTGGGCAGCGTGAAGAGCGCCCTGTTCGCACTGCCCGCCGCCACCGTGGCGCGCGCCGCCGCAGTGGCCGAGGGCATCGCCCTGGGCAGCTACCGCTTCGAGAACTTCCGCTCGGAAAAGAACGAGAAGCCGGCGCTCAGCGACGCGATCGTGGTCACCGCCGCCTCCGCGGACAAGCAGCTGCCGGCCGCGCTGAAGCGCGCAGCGGTGCTGGGCCGCGCCGTGCGCGCCACCCGCGACCTGATCAACACCCCGGCCAACGCGCTGTACCCCGAATCCTTCGCCAACGCGGTCAAGGACTACGCCAAGTCGCTGCCGCTGAAGGTCACCGTGTACGACGAGAAGCGCCTGGCCAAGGACGGCTTCGGCGGGCTGATGGGCGTCGGCGGCGGCTCCGAGCGGGCCCCGCGCCTGGTCAAGGTCGAGTACTCCCCGGCCAAGGCGAGCAAGCACCTGGCCCTGGTGGGCAAGGGCATCACCTTTGACACCGGCGGCATCTCGCTGAAGCCGGCCGCTGGCATGCACGCCATGAAGTCGGACATGTCCGGCGCGGCGGCCATGTTCCAGACCGTGGCCGGTGTGGCCGAGCTCGGCCTGGACCTGAAGGTCACCGCCTGGCTCTGCCTGGCCGAGAACATGCCCGGCGGGCGTTCGACCCGCCCAGGCGATGTCATCACCATCTACGGCGGCAAGACCGTGGAGGTGCTGAACACCGACGCCGAGGGCCGCCTGGTGTTGGCCGACGGGCTGGTCGCCGCCAGTGAGGAGAAGCCGGACGCGATCATTGACATCGCCACGCTCACCGGCGCGCAGATGCTCGCCCTGGGCCTGCGCACCGCGGGGGTCATGGGCGATGAGGCGCTGCGCGACGAGCTGGTGTCCGCATCCGATGAGGTCGGTGAGCTGGCCTGGCCGATGCCGCTGCCCGAGGATCTGCGCGCCTCAATCGATTCGCAGGTCGCCGACCTGGCCAACATCGGTGAACGCATGGGCGGGATGATGACCGCGGCCGTGTTCCTGCGCGAGTTCGTGGGCAAGGTCGATGAGACCCCGATCCCCTGGGCCCACATCGACTTCGCCGGCCCGGCCTTCAACGAGGCCAGTGCCTGGGGCTACACCCCGAAGAACGGCACCGGTTCACAGGTGCGCACGCTCATCGGATTCGCGGAGCGCTTCGCCACCCGTTAAACGGGATTGATGAGTCACGAAATACACCCCGGTGCGGGAGGCGTCACAGCTTCCCACACCGGGTTTCGTGCAAAAATATAGGGGAAACTGACTTTTCGCTGTCACGAGGTGACTGATGGCGGTTCACCGGACTAAGGTAAGTTTTGAAACATCACGGCACGCCGCCCTCCACCCTCCACCGGGAGGTGTTGTGCGCAGCGTGTCCCACCCGATCCCCGGTCGGCCAGAAGTCGACCAGATTAGCTATTACGAGGGAGCGTTCACGTGGCCGAATCGGCAGCAACGCAAGAATTCGATGTCCTCATCCTCGGTGGCGGTTCCGCTGGATACTCGGTCGCCCTGCGCGCCGTCCAGCTGGGCCTCACCGTTGGCCTGATCGAGAAGGGAAAGCTCGGCGGCACCTGCCTGCACACCGGCTGCATCCCGACCAAGGCCTACCTGCACTCGGCGGAGCTGGCCGACAACGCACGCGAAAGCGCCAAGTACGGCATCAACACCACCCTTGACTCCATTGACCTGGGTGCGGTGCGCAGCTACAAGGACGGCATTGTGGCCGGCAAGTTCAAGGGCCTGAGCGGTCTGCTGAAGATGAAGAAGATCAACGTCATCGAAGGCGAAGGCCGCCTGGTCTCCCAGGACACCATCGAGGTCAACGGCAACCGCTACAAGGGCAAGAACATCGTCTTGGCCACCGGTTCGACCTCCAAGACCTTCGGCCTGGAAATCGGCGGACGCGTGCTGACCAGCACCGAGGCGCTGAACATGGACACCATGCCCAAGAGCGCCATCGTGCTCGGCGGCGGCGTGATCGGCGTCGAGTTCGCCAGCGTGTGGAAGTCCTTCGGCGTGGACGTGACCATCGTGGAGGGCCTGCCTTCCCTGGTCCCGAACGAGGACCCGGCCATCATCAAGGTGCTGGAGCGCTCCTTCAAGAAGCGCGGCATCAAGTTCAACACCGGTGTCTTCTTCGAAAAGGTCGAGCAGGACGAGAACGGCGTGAAGGTCTCGCTGGCCGACGGCAAGACCCTGGAAGCCGACATCGTGCTGGTGGCCGTGGGACGCGGCCCGGTCACCGAGGGCTTCGGCTTCGAGGAGCAGGGCATCACCATCGACCGCGGCTTCGTGATCACCGATGAGCGCCTGCACACCGGCGTGGGCAACATCTACGCCGTCGGCGACATCGTCCCCGGCCTGCAGCTGGCCCACCGCGGCTACCAGCAGGGCATCTTCGTTGCCGAGGAGATCGGCGGCCTGAAGCCGACCATCATCGAAGACATCAACATCCCGAAGGTCACCTACTGCGAGCCGGAAATCGCCTCGGTGGGCTACACCGAGCCGAAGGCCAAGGAGAAGTTCGGCGCCGATCAGGTCGAGACCACCGAATACAACCTGGCCGGCAACGGCAAGTCCTCGATCCTGGGCACCAGCGGCATCATCAAGATGGTGCGCGTGAAGAACGGCCCGATCGTGGGCGTGCACGGCGTCGGCAGCCGCATTGGCGAGCAGATCGGCGAGGCCCAGCTGATCGTGAACTGGGAAGCCTACCCGGAGGATGTGGCCCAGCTGGTCCACGCCCACCCGACCCAGAACGAGGCCCTGGGCGAGACCGCCATGGCCCTGGCCGGCAAGCCGCTGCACGGCTAGTTGCCCGTCATGAAGCAGCGTGTCCGCAACGGCACGCTGCTTCGTCCGCTAGGCTCGGAGGCAACGCCTCCATCAACCACGTGGGCTCGCGGGCCGCTTGAGGCAAGCCGGCACCGCGGACCAACCTAATAGCTTTTAAATTTTCAGAGGAGATACGGGAAGATGTCTGAAACCGTAAACCTGCCCGCATTGGGTGAGAGCGTTACCGAAGGCACGGTGACCCGTTGGCTCAAGCAGGTCGGCGATCGTGTCGAGGTCGACGAGCCATTGGTGGAAGTTTCCACCGACAAGGTCGACACCGAGGTGCCCTCCCCGGTTGCCGGCGTGATCGAGGAAATCCTGGTGGCCGAGGACGAGGAAGCCGAAGTCGGCGCGCCGCTGGTGCGCATTGGCGATGGCTCGGGCGCAGGCTCGGATTCCGGTTCCGATCAGCAGCAGGCCGAGGAACCGGCCGCTGAGGAGCCGGCGCAGGAAGAGTCCGCACCGCAGCAGGAATCGGCCCCGGCCGCCGAGCAGTCCACCGAGTCGGCTCCGGCCGCTTCGGGTGACGCCTCGGGCACCGAGGTCACCCTGCCGGCCCTGGGCGAATCGGTCACCGAAGGCACCGTCACCCGCTGGCTGAAGCAGGTCGGCGACGACGTGGAGGTTGACGAGCCGCTGCTGGAGGTCTCCACCGACAAGGTCGACACCGAGGTCCCCTCCCCCGTGGCCGGCAAGCTGCTGGAAATCCGCGTGAACGAGGACGAGGAAGCCGAAGTGGGCGCCGTACTGGCCGTCATCGGCTCCGGCTCGGCCGCACCGGCCGCCAACGAAGAGGCTCCGGCCCCGGCCGAGAAGAAGGAAGAAGCCCCGGCCCCGGCCGAGAAGAAGCAGGAAGAGGCTCCGGCCGCTCCGGCTGCTCCGAAGCAGGAAGAGGCTCCCGCAGCTCCGGCCCCGGCCGAGAAGAAGCAGGAAGCCCCCGCTGCCGCCCCGGCTCCGGCCGCCGGCGGTTCCGAGGGCGCCGGCTACGTCACCCCGCTGGTGCGTCGTCTGGCCAACCAAAACGACATTGACCTGAGCACCGTGACCGGTACCGGTGTCGGTGGCCGCATCCGCAAGCAGGATGTGCTGGACGCGGTGGAGGCCAAGAAGGCCGCCGCCCAGTCCGCTCCGGCCGCTGCCGCGCCGTCGGCTCCGGCGGCCAAGGCCGCTCCGGCCGTCGAGGCCTCCTCGCTGCGTGGCACCACCGTCAAGGCTCCGCGCATCCGCCAGGTCATTGCCCGCCGCATGCGCGAGTCGCTGGATGTCTCCACCCAGCTGACCCAGGTCCACGAGATCGACATGACCCGCGTGGTCAACCTGCGTGCCAAGGCCAAGGCCGGGTTCAAGGCCACCAACGGCGTGAACCTGACCTACCTGCCGTTCATCGCCAAGGCCGTCGCCGAGGGCCTGAAGCAGCACCCGACGCTGAATGCCGAGTACGACGAGCAGAGCCAGCAGATCACCTACCACAATGCCGAGCACCTGGCATTCGCGGTGGACACCGATCGCGGCCTGCTGGTTCCGGTCGTGGCCAACGCCGGTGACCTGAACCTGGCCGGCCTGGCCTCGAAGATCGCCGATGTCGCCGAGCGCACCCGCAGCAACAAGATCGGTCCCGATGAGCTGGCCGGTGGAACCTTCTCCATCACCAACATCGGTTCGGTCGGCGCGCTGTTCGACACCCCGATCATCAACCAGCCGCAGGTTGCCATCCTGGGCACCGGCGCGATCGTCAAGCGCCCGATGGTCATCACCGACGCCGAAGGCAACGACTCGATTGCCGTGCGCCACATGATGTACCTGTGCCTGACCTACGATCACCGCCTGGTGGACGGCGCCGACGCCGGTCGCTTCCTGCAGACCGTCAAGGCCCGCCTGGAGGGTGGCGCATTCGAAGGTGATCTTGGCCTCTAGGCCCTGATCAGCCCGGCTTGCCGAAGGCCCGCTGACACGCGGCACCGCGTGTTCCAGCGGGCCTTCGGCATTTCTACAATTTGTCGAAGCAGACTATTCTTGAAGCATGACTTTCCTGTTTAACGTTCTGGTAATGCTCCATATCCTGGGGGCTGCGGCCATCTTCGGCGGCTGGCTGGCCAACTTCAAGACCCCTACCGTCAACCTGTGGCAGTGGATTGGCGCACTGACCCAGTTGATCACCGGCCTGGCCCTGGTCGGCGTCATTGAAATGCAAGACGGCACCGTCAACCACATGAAGATCGGCATCAAGCTGGTCATCTCCATCGCCATCGTGGTGACCGCGTTCCTGGGCCGCAAGAAGGTCAAGGCCGGCGAGGAGGTTTCCACTGGCATCGCGCATGCCACCGGCGGCCTGGCCCTGGTGAACATCCTGATCGCCACCCTCTGGAACTAGTCCTCGACAGGCCCGGTTTCATACCCGCTCATGGGATCGCCGTTCGCGGCGGTCCCATTTGTCGTCTCCCGGGCAAGAATCCGCGAGATGAGCCACTGCCCGGTATGTTGGCGCAGTTCGAAGCGGACTCGCTCGGCCCGGGCCTGCTGGGCCCGGTGAACATCTTCTTCGCTCGACAGGCTTCGATAGGCGTACGGGTCAAGCACACTATGCGCCTCCAGGACCACGGTGTCCGGGAAGCTTCGCGCCACGACTTCGATCCCGCTCAGTCGGGTTCGCATCCCGGTGACCCCCAGGTCCATATCCTTCAATTCCTGCAGGACCCGGGCATCTTCACCCAGTTGTTTAGCTTCCGGCACATAGAGCTTGGAGAGCGCCTGATAGTCGCCCGAGTTGAATGCCCGGTCCCGCGCGTGGGTCAGTTTCAACAAGGCTGCCCCGACGGCGTCCGGTGACTGAGCGCAGGGCGGCAACTGGGCATCGGACTGAATGGAGCAGGTTCGGGAAGCATCCACTGGTGCCTGCTCGCCGTTGGCGGCGTTGGCATCGGTTTGCGACTGCCAGTGATTCACCCCCAGCCCAGCAATGACGACCATGAACAAACCGAGCAATGCCGCGGCGATCAGCCGTCGACCACCGGGCGTGGGTTTCAGGGCGTGCCGGTCCTCGAAGCGTCGGGCTTGTTCCTGGGTGACTTCGGGCCGTTCCGGAACCAATCGTTGCCGACGCTCCGGCCGCGAACGCATGGCCCGGCGTCGGCCGCGGGGTGCTGGCGGATGAATGGTCGCCATCAGGTGTGATGCCTGGGCGGGAACCGATTCAGTCCAGTTCAGTGGTTCGGCCTGCCCGCTGGCGTACAGGCTGCGGGCGAATTGGTCGGCACTGGGACGCGCGGTCGGTTCTGGATGCAGCGCATCCAGCAGCAGGTCCAGCACGGTTTCCGGCAGATCCTCAAACACCAGCGTCACCGGCGCACGCAGCGCCGGAGGGTCGGGGACCTTGGCGCTGAGCAGGTACCACAGACAGGCCCCGAGCGCGTAGACATCCCGCGCCTCGCCGTTAGCCACCGCATCGGGCGCTGTTGCCGGTGAGTCCCCTGCTTCCGGCGCGATGAACCCTGGGGTGCCAGCCCTGTGATTATTTTCGTCCAGCAGGTTCACTTCTTGGAAGTCACAAAGCTTGGGCATCCCCTCGGCGGAGAGCAGGATGTTGTTCGGGGACACGTCCCCGTGCGCCAGCCCCTGGGAGTGCAGGCGCGCGACCGACTGGGCGACCGGAGCCAATGCGGTAATCACCTCCCCCAGCGGCAGTGGGCCGCGGGCAGCGACCATTTGGCCCAAGCTGCCCCCGGGACAGTATTCCACCAGCAGCGCCGGCCCCCGGTTGGTCATCACCGTGTCATGAAGCTTGATGGTGTGCTGATCGTTGGGCCCGTCGGTCCCCTGCCGGATCGTGGCCAGCGTTTCAGTCTGGGAGGCCAGCTTCATGACCAGGAAGCATTGGTCGGCTTCGCGTTGGACGAGCCACACCCGCGAATCTTGGGCATCGTCCAACGACCTGAGGGTCAGGTAGCCTTCACATTCGGGCCACGCGAACGGGCTGAGTTCATATTCCATGACTCCGTTGTAAAGCAAACTTGTATTACGCGTTTAAGTTATCCACATTCGTTGTTTCGTTACCAACTCGAGCCCTTTACGCATTAGGCGTAGGCTGAAGCTCATGACGATCGAATTCGAACGACTCGGTCTAGGCGAATCGCTGGTTCCCTACAGGGAAGCCTGGGACTACCAAATACGTCTCCACGACGCCGTGGCTGCCGACGAAGAAGCCCCCAGAATCCTTCTGCTGGAACACGAGGCGGTCTACACCGCTGGACGCCGTACCGAAGATGAGCAGTTGCCGCAGGACGGCACCCCCGTGGTTGAGGTTGACCGCGGTGGACAGCTGACATGGCATGGACCGGGGCAGCTGATCGGGTATCCGATCGTCAAGCTCAAGAAGATCAACGCCATCCGCCTGTATGTGGAAACCCTTGAAGAAGCCTTGATGAACGTCCTGGCCGAACTGGGCATCCGAACCGTCCAGATCAAGGGACGCTCGGGAGTCTGGGTTCCGGGTGACGGCGTGCAGCAGGACCGCAAGATTGCCGCCATCGGCATTCGCATCAACCATGGGGTGACCATGCACGGTTTCGCCCTGAACTGCTCCAACTCCCTGGAACCCTACGAGCAGATCATTGCCTGCGGCATTACCGATGCCGGGGTCACCTCGATCTCCCAGGAGCTGGGACGCACCGTGAATCCCGTAGACGTCGCCGACCGGGTGCAAGAAGAGCTGGATCGTCTGCTCACGCCCCAGGTTGTCACCTCCCTTCCCGTCGCTTAAGACCTTCCTACTTCCTCAGAAAGAGCAATACACATGAGTGTCGCCCCTGAAGGCCGTCGAATGCTGCGCGTCGAGCAACGCAACTCCAAGGTTCCGGTGGAACGCAAGCCGGAGTGGATCAAGGCCAAACTGAACATCGGACCGGAGTACGTCGGTCTGAAGAACCTGGTCAAGTCCGAAGGACTGCACACGGTTTGCGAAGAGGCTGGCTGCCCCAACATCTTCGAATGCTGGGAGGACCGCGAGGCTTCCTTCCTCATTGGCGGGTCGGAATGCACCCGTCGCTGCGATTTCTGCCAGATTGACACGGGCAAGCCCTCGGCGCTGGACCGCTCGGAGCCGTTCAAGGTGGCCATGAGCGTGAAGAAGATGGATCTGCGCTACGCCACCGTCACCGGCGTGGCCCGTGATGACCTGGAGGATGAGGGCGTGTGGCTGTACGCGGAAACCGTGCGCCGCATTCACCAATTCAACGACAACACCGGCGTCGAGCTGCTGATTCCCGACTTCTCCGGCAAGCCGGAGAACCTGGACGCGATCTGCGATTCGGCCCCGGAGGTCTACGCCCACAACGTGGAAACCGTGCCGCGCATATTCAAGCGCATCCGCCCGGCCTTCCGCTATGAACGGTCCATGGACGTCATCACGCACGGTCACAAGCGCGGGCTGATCACCAAGTCCAATCTGATCCTGGGCATGGGCGAGACCCGTGAGGAAATTTCCGAGGCCATGGCGGACCTGCATGAGGCCGGCTGCGACCTGCTGACCATCACCCAGTACCTGCGCCCCACCGAACGCCACCTGCCGGTGGACCGCTGGGTCAAGCCCCAGGAATTCCTGGAGCTGCAGCAGGAAGCGGAGGAGCTCGGGTTCCTGGGGGTCATGTCCGGCCCGCTGGTGCGTTCCTCCTACCGCGCCGGACGCCTGTGGGCCGGGGCAATGCGCAAGAAGGGTCGCGAGATCCCCGAAGCGCTGGCGCACATTGAGTCCTCGGGCAACACCCGCCAGGAAGCAGCCTCCCTGGTCACCAACTAGCGTTGCTGCCCCACGAGGCGGCCTGTGGCCCGAGCAAGGTCCCGATCACCACTGTGTGGTCGGGACTTTGCCGTTCCCGGATGGAACGTGGGCAGTGGACTCGGGTAGAATTGAGTCACTATGGCCAAAAACTCCGACAATGTCGCATCCAACACAGACCCGCAGCCCAAGCGTGGCCTGTTCTCGCGCAAACCAAAAGCCGATAAGCCGAATAAAGAGCCCGGTCGCCTGAAGCAAATGGGCCAGGTGTTCCAGATGACTCGCCGCAATGACCCGATGGTCGTGTGGTGGATGTTGCTGGCTGGCCTGGGTGTTGTTGCGGTGGGTCTGCTGATCGGCATCCTGCTGAACAACTGGATCACGATGCTGCTGATCTCGATCCCGTTGGGCTTGTTGGCGGCCATGTTTGTCCTCTCCCGTCGCGCCGAGAAGGCCGCGTTTACGCAGTTGGAGGGACGCCCGGGTGCTGCCGGCGCCGCGATGAGCGTATTGCGCCGCGGCTGGATCCTGAAGCAGGAGCCGGTAGCCGCCAACCGCCACCAGGACCTGGTGTTCCTGGGTGTGGGCCGCGCCGGAGTCGTGCTGGTCACCGAGGGCCCGAACGGCCGTGTTCGCGAGCTGGTCAGCTCCGAGCGCAAGCGCATCGGCCGTGTGCTGCCCAACGTTCCGATCACCGTGATCAATGCCGGCAGCGGCGAGAACCAGACCCCGTTGCCTGAGGTCAGCAAGAAGATGAAGAAGCTTCCCAAGACCTTGTCGAAGCTTGAGGTCAGTGCAGTGGATAAGCGCCTGACCACCCTGAGCGCGAATCGTCTGCCGATTCCGAAGGGGATTGACCCGAACAAGGTGCGTCCGAGCCGTCGCGCCATGCGCGGGCGGTAAACCACCGAATGAAAGCGAGCCGTGCACCCTGGTGGGTGCACGGCTCGCTTTCATTTAACCCCAGTGCTTTCCTGACCGGCCGGGTCTTTGCCGCGTGGATCGGGCAGGCTTAGCGGATGCTCACCAGAACGCTGCCTCCGGCGCGGTCGTGCAGGCCCCGCTGGTCGGCGTCCGCAATCAGAGCGGGAATGACCAGACACAGCAGCACCGAGCGCACCAGACCGGTCAGCGGCTTGATCGCGGTGCCGTCCATGGACTGGACCTGCATGCCCAGCGCCCGATGGCCGATCGAGTGGCCGGTGAATCCAACGGTGATGATCTGGCCCAGGCAGAAGAGCAGCAGGGTGGCCAAGGCGGCGGAATCAAACAGCCACCAGCTCACCAGCATTGCCAGCGCCCAGTCGATGATGATCGCCCCGACACGCCGGGGGAAGCGGGCAATTGAACCGGGCCCCCGCTCGGGCCGTCCCAGTCGCTGTCCGGGCCATTGCTGGGTGTTGAGCTGAGGGGGTCCTTCCAGCCAGGAACCCAAGTCTTTTCGTTCCACTCCCCCAGTTTATCGGGGTTCACTGTGCGAACCCATTGAGTGTGCCCGGCGGCACAGGGCGGGCACTGTAAAAGAAGCGAAAAACCCTGCTTTGTAACGCACAAGAAACAATAGAGACACCACTGGGAAACGGATCCTCGGTATTGTAGAGGAGTAGGCAAGGGCAAGCGATCATGATTTGACCGACTTGTTTACCGTTTCAATAGACAACAGGGAGTAACCTGCACATGTTTTCCAGTCCAGAAGAAGCTTTGGCGTACATCGCCGAGGAGGACGTCAAGTTCGTCGATATTCGCTTTACCGACCTACCGGGTGTGCAGCAGCACTTCAACGTTCCTGCCAAGTCAGTGGACGCCGACTTCTTTGTCAACGGCCAGCTCTTTGACGCGTCCTCGATTCGCGGCTTCGCCGGCATCTCCGATTCGGACATGCAGCTGATCCCGGATGTGAAGACCGGCTTCCTCGATCCGTTCCGGATCGAAAAGACCCTGGCATTCAACTTCTCCATCATCAACCCGCGCACCGGTGAGCCCTACCACCGCGATCCGCGCGGCGTGGCCGAGCGCGCCGAGGCCTACCTGGAATCGACGGGCATCGCCGACACCGCGTTCTTCGCCCCGGAAGCCGAGTTCTTCATCTTTGAAGACGTCCGCTACGAATCCAGCCCGCAGGGCGCGTTCTACCAGATCGATTCGGACGAGGCCCCCTGGAACACCGGCCGCAAGGAAGAAGGCGGCAACCAGGGCTACAAGACCCCGTTCAAGGGCGGCTACTTCCCGGTCTCCCCCACCGACAAGCAGGCCGACCTGCGCGACGCGATCTGCGTTGAGCTGGATAATGTCGGGCTGGAAGTCGAGCGCAGCCACCACGAGGTGGGTGCCGCTGGCCAGGCGGAAATCAACTACAAGTTCAACACCATGGTGCACTCGGCCGATGAGCTGATGCTGTTCAAGTACGTGGTGAAGAACGTGGCCGACGCCTGGGGCAAGTCCGCCACCTTCATGCCCAAGCCGGTCTTCGGGGACAACGGTTCGGGCATGCACGTGCACCAGTCGCTGTGGTCCAATGGGGACCCGTTGTTCTACGACGAGAAGGGCTACGCGGGCCTGTCCGACACCGCCCGCTGGTACATTGGCGGACTGCTGAAGCACGCGTCCTCGGTGCTGGCCTTCACCAACCCGACCGTGAACTCCTACCGCCGCCTGGTCAAGGGCTACGAGGCACCGGTGAACATGGTCTACTCGCAGGGCAACCGCTCGGCCGGTATCCGCATCCCGGTCACCGGGTCGAACCCGAAGGCCAAGCGCATCGAGTTCCGCGCCCCGGATGCCTCCTCGAACCCGTACCTGGCGTTCGCGGCCCAGCTGATGGCGGGTCTGGACGGCATCAAGAACCGCATCGAGCCGGCCGAGCCGATCGACAAGGACCTCTACGAGCTGCCCCCGGAGGAAGCCAAGGACATCCAGCGCGCCCCGGAGACCCTGGAGGAGGCACTGCTGGCCCTGGAGGAGGACTACGAGTACCTGCTCGAAGGCGGAGTGTTCACCGAGGACCTGATCCGCACCTGGATCGAGTACAAGCGCGAGAATGAGATCCGTCCGCTCTCGCTGCGCCCGAACCCGTACGAGTTCGAGCTCTACTACGGCTGCTAGCTAAATTACGAGGATCAAGCCCGCTTAGTCCGCAGAGAGTCCGCACGAGCCGCCAAAGCACCATCAACGGCGGCACGTGTGGACTCTTTCGCGTCCTCCATAAGGTGCCCGTAAACATCGAGCGTCGTCTTCGCTGAGGCATGACGCATAGCAGACTGCACCTTCTTGACGTCCTCACCCGAAGCGATCAAAAATGACGCGAAGAAATGTCGCAGATCGTGAATCCGGAAATCTTCCGGCAGCCCTTCTACCGTCGCCCGCGCAACCCGGAACCGGGCTTCAATCGTGTACGGGGCAGCAGGCCGGCCATTCTCCAGCGTCACAAACGTCTCACTCCCCCACTTCGCCGGGTTCTTATTCAGCTCATAAGCCAACGCCCGAGGAATCGGGATAGGGTTCTTCGACTCCTCCGTTTTCAGCGGTACACCGGGATACTGAATCGCCGGTGTGATAAATCCGCGCAAGGAGTCCACATCCTGCACCCGCAACGCTGAAATCTCAGCTACCCGCAACCCGGCAAACGCACCCAACAGGATGACGTTCTTCATCCCCTCAGGCATCGCATCATGGAGCGCCCACACTTGGGCCTCAGTTGCCACGTACGGGCGCTGCTTGCCCGTAGGAGGCGCGATCTTGCGGCTAACGGGGGTGCGCACCAGCAGGCCATCTTCTAGGGCGTCAGACAGCAAATGAGCTAACCGCCGATACAGCGCATGAATCGTGGAATCTGCTAGTCCCTCCTTCTTGAGCGCGGCCAACCAATTCTTGATAGCTGTAGGACGAATATCTTTCAACGGCACGTCACCGAACACGGCGTTGATCCGCTTCACATGAGTTTTGGCCTGCTTCACCGAACCAGGACGGTTCACCTCATAGCCCTTGAGCCAATGCTCTGACCATTCCCGCATCGTGGTCCTAGCATTCTTCGGGTCCAGATACGTCCCGGTGACTACCGACGCGGTGACCTCATCCAGCCACCGCTGCGCATCTACCTTGCGCCCAAAATGACGTGCGTGCTCTTTCCCCGCCTCGTCCCGATACCTGGCACGCCACTTACCATCAGGACGCCTCTTAATCGACGCCATTCTTGCCTTCCTCGGCAGCTAGCAGCTCTCGCGCCAAGTGAACGCGTTGCTCTTTTTCCTCTTTTTCGAGGAGCTGCAATGCCTCCTGAAGTTTTAATTTGGAGACCCTAGACATTTTCTTGGTGTGTTCCCACAGAGGATCGTCCGGTCCGATCAGCTTCATCAAGCGGAATGCCCGACGCCCCAGTGACTGCCGTATCGCCTCGAATCGCAATGCATCCTCACGAATTTTCGTCAGTATCTCTTGCCATTCCCGATGCGCTTTCAAAGCTTCTCGCGCAGCTCGACCTTCAACAGAACCGGACCAAAGTTGTTCAGGAACGATGCCAAGCACTTCAGCGAGTTCTAGGGCTTCGGATAGCTTTAGCGGCCTGCCCCCTCTTTCCACTTCGTAGACGGTCGCCTGGGACCATTTGAAACCCCTATCTGTCATTCTCCGGGCGAGTTCCGCTTGGGGCATAGATCCACGGAACTCCTTGAGGTTCGCTCCTACCGATACATCGATACTTTCCATGACTACAGGCTACCGACAAGAACAGCCAGTTGCCAACGACAAGAATTGCCTGTATCTTCGAAGCAACAAGAAAATCTTGTGAAGGCTAACAAGCAGATCCTGTGAACGGAGAGATCAATGAGTGCTGGACCATACACCTTGAACCTAATAGAGGAGGCAGCGGAATTTCTGCGCGTGCCAGTCTCCACACTCCGCTACTGGCGGCACCTCGGCACCGGCCCCAGGTCCGCACGCATCGGAGGACGGGTGATGTACCGCCAAGCCGACCTAGAGGCGTGGCTCAACGAGCAGTTCGAGAAGGAAGAAACAAAGTGAACGACAGTCAGAGCACAGAAAAGGACCGCAGCACTCTCGCCAAAGAATCCGCTGCGGCCCTACCAACCAATCCATCAGAAAAGGAATCAGTCATGACCAACATTACCGACTACACCACCATTGACCTAGTAGCCGAAGCCGAACGACGCGGCCTGCCCGTCCCAAACACTCTGCGGGAACAGGCCCCGGCAGGATTCAACGTCGAATACCACTGTTCATGCGGCGCAGAATGCCCACCCAACGAGCAGCTGGACGAAGACTGCACCACCCTCGGACACAGCTTTACCGGCCCCGGCGTCTACCTAGACAACTCCAACGCACAGCTCAACAGCTACTGGGACACCAAGAACGGAATCACGTTCCAACTGTCCAATTACAAGTGCGCCGACAATGGCGACTGGACCGAAGCGCCCTGGACCCGCGAACAAATCGAACACGTACCCAACATGGTGAATCAAGTCCTCGCACAAATCGACCGCGCCGCCGCCAAGGAATACCTGGAGCAGCACCCCATCAAAGGCACACCCACCGTCAACGGACTATTTGCCCTCGCTGAGGAAAACAACCTCAAAGCACCAGAACTATTCCAGGCGTACATGGAACTCACCCAGGACGGTGACCAGTAATGCACAAGAACATTCAGCGCACCATCCGGCTAGCAGTACTGGCACTGACCCTCACCACCCTTGTGGCAGTCCCCCAAATCATCTGCACAGCGTTAGGAGTACCCGTTGACTACTAATCATCAAGGACTCGTTGATGGAGTGCATATCGTCGTGGTGGAAGTGCGGGGAGACCATGAACCCAAGCGACATAGACGGCGTGCCTACTGGAACTTACCGAGCGCTCAAAGAGTGATCGACAGGGCCACCCAAAATGGGCTTGAAGCATCGATGGCTCTCTACAAATTGGTCCCGGTGGAAGCAGGGCCGGATGACTGACAACTACTGGGAAGCCCGAGACAGCGAAGTGTTCCGACAGGGCCTGAACGCCGGATACAAGCAGGGATACCGTCACGGGCTAGAGGATGGGCACAAGCAGGGCTGGAACGCCGCAGACGCGGCCGCAGAGTCCCACGCCGAGCACGCCGCCCGACTGTTCTACACCATGGAAGCTGGCGAAAAAACACATCGAGAGTTCGCCAAATCCGCGCAAGACGCAATCAGCATCCATGCGGCACGACAACGACTCAGGCCGAAAACTTCACCGACAGAACAACCAGCACCCCTTGTGAACCCCCCGCGGTTCATCGCACAGCAGTAGGAGGGTAATCATAAAATGTCCGATAAGTTGCCAACCAAGCGGGTACTTCTCACACCAGCCAGTCAGATTCAGACACGTCGCCAAAAATGGTTCTGGGAGCCATTCACTGGCCAAGGCGTGATTCCCCTCGGAACGGCAACCATCGTCGCCGGTAAGGGCGGTGAAGGGAAGACAACCTTCATGTTGCACCTCGCCGCCCTTGCCAGTAGAGGCCAGCTTCCAGGCGACTTACATGGCCAGAAAATGGCAACAATCGTCATAGGTCCCGAGGATGACTGGGACACCGTAATGGTGCCACGACTCAAAGCAGCAGGCGCAGACCTTGACCGGATTTACCAAATCGAAGTTGAGTCAACACTCGACGAGTACACCAGCCGCCGTTCGCTCAAGTTCCCGCTCGACGTGGACGTGATCGAAGAAGCCGTCATGGAAACCGGGGCCAAGGTTCTGGTAGTAGATCCGGCCCCTTCGCTGATGCACGGCGACATGAACAAGGTCCAGGATGTCAGACAATCCTACGAACCACTTATCGCCTTAGCCCAGCGTCTAGAGATGGCGCTCATCTTGATCAACCATTTCAACAAAGGCGGGGGAACCGTGAGTGGAGGGCTATCAGGTTCACACGCCTGGCGAGACCTCACGCGCTCATACCTGGCTTTTGCCACAGACGAGGAATCAGGTGAACGAATCTTCAGCCAGGACAAAAACAACTACGGGGAAACGAAAGGCTCCTACAAGTTCGTTCTGGAATCCGTTGATGTAACTACCGATGACGGGGAAACCGCCAGCGTTGCAAAGGTCAATTTCCTCGGCGAAACCGACCAAACAGTCAGTGACCTAATCAGCCGAACCGACGGCGACGAAGGCGAACATGAAGACCGCAACGCCGCCCAGGGCTTCATCCTCGACTACATCAAACAAAACGACGCATGGGAAGCAAAGGCGGGAGACGTACTCAAGGCAGGAAAAGCAGCTGGATTCAGTGACAACGAACTCAAGAACGCCCGTAAGAGGAGCAAAAATCCTCGGATCTTAAGCGCCAAGTCCGACTTCGGTGCCGGTTGGGTCTGGCGGTTAGAGCCTACCGAAACGACCGAAGGTGTCACGAAGGTGTCCAAGGTGTCACGTTCCCAGATCATGACCCCTTCGACACCTTGGGGAGAAAAAGTGACACCTTCGACCGAAGAGTGCCCCATCCACGGAGTGGACATCTTCGGCGACTGCTTCACCTGCACCACCATCCGAGAAGGGAAAACAGCATGAACGCAACGAATACAGAGACACCCATAATCGATGCTTGGGAAAACAGAACTTATCCCGGCGCCGTGGTTGTCCAAATCGTCTGTCCGCATTGCCACCACACGCACACTCACGGCGCAAGCAGCCTACAAGCCGCAGCGGGTCATCGTGTAGCCCATTGCGGAGAATCTAGCGGTTACATCATCACTATCCCAAAGAGTTTCGAGGAGACAGACAATTGAGCCACAAATCAGGATTTCGCCCGCAGGCAAAGGTGCGTCCATACGTCTGGGTAGATAAAGAAACGCAAGAGCGCACGCAAGGAATAGGGATGCTCCACCGGGGCACTGTCCTAGCCCATCTCACCGTCACTGAAGCGCGACTCATGGCCGACACCCTGCACGATCTCGCAGACCAGCTAGAAGCCCCACAACGGCTCATACAGCGCCCGACAGCGCCTCAGCCGGTCCACAGCACCCACACCGGGCTAACCGCAGCAGACGGCACCCTAGAGCCGACACTACCCGCAACCATCGCTGACTAAGGAGAAGAAATGAATCAGCAACCATCAATCCGAGACCTATTCGCACAACACCTCGGGACAATCAACCACCCCATCAGCGTGGATCTCTCAGCAGACCACGACGACGTTCCCAGTCAGCCACCAGCGCTCAACGGGCCGGAACTGAAACAAAGCATCATGCAAGCCATCGCACAAGACGGGGCAAAAACCGACCCCGCAGCGCAAACCCAATTCCAAAACGAAGCCTTCCGACAAAAAGTAGTCGAAGCGCTCACCACCACCATCAACAAGGACGGACAGTAACCATGAAAACCACCCCAGCAGACTTCATCAGCCAGGTACACACCATCGTCGAAAATGGCGGCACCACGACCACCAAATTCGAAGCACTCACCAAACGGTGGAACACCTTCGCCAGCCTTGAAGATGACATGCAAGAAGCACTCACCAAGGCTGTGCTCGACCCCAAGGTGAAACCTGAAGAACTCGCACGCCTACACGCTCTCGCCATCGCCGCAGCAGGTAGCAACCCAGTCACCGAAGCGACCGTGCGCAACAACGTAGCAGCCGAAATCCTCGCAGCGCTCCGCGTCGAATACCGCACCGTCGCCGAAGCCAACTACGAAACCATCCGCGAACGCTTCAACGACCTAGCCGAACAGCTCACCGAAGCACTCGACGTAGTGGACTCCGAAGCCAGCCCAGAACTCATGGTCAAAGCCGATAGCACCACCCGCACCGCATGGGCCGACGCACCCGCCCACGCCTACCAGCTCACCGCACTGCTACCCACCCTGCACACCGCAGCGCTACTGGCAGGCGTAACCCAACCAACCGGACACGCAGACCAGCTACTCATCGGCCTAACCACCAACGCCGAAGGCCTACACCGCCGCCGAGTCTGGGAAGCCTGGAACAACACCACTGGCCGCGCCCTGCAATGGCGAGAACTGTGGAAGCTCGGAGCAACCATCGAAGCACCAGCACTCAACAGCATCAAGCCATACCGCGAACCAAAGCCAATGGAAACCCGAGCAGAACGAGCAAACTACGGCGTTCGACAGTTCGCCTACGATCCCGAAGACGAAGCCTACGAAGCCGAACGCGACCAACTACAGCGCACCGCAATCGCAGCAGGCATCAACCAGATCGACTACACCGACAACGAAACAGGCGTACACATCAACTAACCAGCAACACCACACTGTGAGCCGTCACCACAACGGCGGCGGCTCACAGCGCATCCGGGGCGGCCTACCATCCCCCCACCCCCCACCAAACTTCCCACCCGGCATAGTCAAACTTTCATGCGTGGCCTCCTAAACGTTGACCCCTATCGATTTATCCGCTGGTTCTAGCCAATTTTGCCGCTCGAACTGCTCTAGCATCTCTATGAAAGGACTCAGATTTTGACGACTAAACCATCTAAACCTCGCACTCCGACGGGTTTGAACGCACCCGGTAAAGCTCTTTGGGCATCGACGGTGGCAGAGTTTGAACTCTCAGACTTGGAGCTTGCGCAGCTCGAAGAGGCTTGCAGGACTCGTGACAGGATCAAGGATCTTGATAACGCAGTGTCCAGGGATGGTGTGATGATTCCCAGCTCTCAGGGCTCACGGCTGCACCCTGCAATTGGTGAAGCACGTTCGCAACGGTTGGCTTTAGCTCGAATCCTGGCGACCTTGGCGTTGCCTGGCTTGGAGGATGACCTGCCGGCGAATGTTAGGCCGTTACGTGGAGTTTATGGCGGTGCTAAGAAGCATGGCTAGGCGTAGGCAACCGGCAGCACCAGCCGGGAAGTTCAGTCTTGCTGACATGCCGGAGCATTTGAAGGTTTTTGATCCCGGGCATTGGGTTGGTGGAAGCCTTTACCAGCGCGAACAGGCTTGGCGTGCTTCCCGGCGCGAATGGGTAGATAAGTATCAGCCGGTTGGTCTGAACTCGCTTAGCGAGGCGACCCTGGCACCGGATGAGCCGTTGCTCGATCCTTATTCGGTCTAACCAGTTTTTTATTGGTGTTAACGTCGCGGCGGGCTGCAACAAGGTAAGTGCCGAACGATGGCAGCGAGCATCCCAGTAGAAGTTGCGAAGACCTGCCAGCACCAGGAGCAGCAGAAATATGGTTGCTTTTACTTGAAAGGAAACACCCCCACCTGTAGCGACTTTGCTGTTTCCCAAAAAATGCCCCGAGCTTCTCCTTGCGAGAGGTTCGGGGCATTTTTTTGTTTCCTACTTGATGAGGTCTTCCCACAGCGTTGGTGCGAAGGCGTTCAGATCATCGTTTCTCCGTTGGGCTACCAGTGGCAACGCGAAATTGGTTTGATCGGCATAAGTCACCTGGTATGCGGGTTGCGGGTCCAGCCCCATTGTGTGTGAGGTGATCATTGTGGGCGCAGAGATGATCTGAAGTCCCGTTAGCGAAGCGCGGGGGATTACATGATAGCTAGGGCCGTGTTCGCCAGGAACGCCCCGGAAATAGATCAGGAAGCGAGTCGTGTAGGCAGCTATCTCAATGTCACCTGCAACAGCGTCATGGATGCGCCCGCTGAAGTATTCAACAGTTTCGCCGTTCAAGGCGTGCGCGAAGGAATTTAGTATTTTCCATGTGCGGTCTAGGTCTGATTGTTGGAATGCATACCAATCGTCGATGCCCTGATGAAAGTTCGATGCTATCTCTTTGCTGAAGTTTACAAATTCCTGACGACCCACGGTTTCCTCCTGAATGTTGTGTGCGGATAGTTCGAACCGTAGTCCACGGGGGTGACAAGAAGGTGATTGTTACACCTTCACCTTATAGGGGGAGAGGGGTTAGCTTGTTACTCTGCTCAGCCCCTCTGCCATAGCTGAAAATATCCCCCCCGGTTCGGACGGGTCGCATTTGAAATGAGGGGGTACGCACTGAGCGCGTACCCTTTTTGGGGTCAACACTGAAAAGTTACTTTTTGACGGGGCCGGCAAGATGATTTGCGCAGCGTCACGAAAAAAAGGGTGTGCGCTCACCGCCTACCCTTTCGCGTTGGGAACGCGGAAGTCTTGAATTTTGCGGGATCCCGCAAAGTTGGTTGTTGTGTCCGTTTTCCGGACGTGATCGCCTTCTACTCAGATTTGACCGGAAGTATTCCATTTTGCGGAGTCCAGCAAGATGGTGATTCTGGCACTTTTAGTGACGCAATCGCTTTTCAAGATCAACCGTAAAAAGAACTTTTTGACGGATCTGTCCAAAAGTACCGAGCGAGATATCTAGGGAATGAGCACGCGGGCGACTGCGCAAGGAATTGCCGTGCGATGCGTTAGTCTCGTCCCGTGAGCGCTAATGATGTTGTGCACGTAGAACTGGTCCGAACTGCGTGGGATTCTATATTGCCCGTCCTGGCGATAATCATCTCGGGGCTATCGATGGTTCTGACTCTGTGGTTCCGTTGGTCTGACCGACTGCGAATAGCGCTCAAGCTCTGTTTCATTACCCCTATCGATGAGATGGGGGAGATGGACAATGACCGTCTAGGGATCGAAGCGACCAATCGGAGCAGAACAGCGGTGACAGAACTATCTGCACTTGATCTGTCACTACCTGGAAAGAGAACTTTTGCCCGACTCGAATCTAGCCCGCTCGATCACGAGTTACCCATTCGACTAGGGCCAGGGGAAACAGCGAGGGTTACGCTCGATGCACGCGGCCTAGGAGTAACACTAGGGAAGGTCGGCAACGAAGGCAGATGGATTAGACCAATTGCTACCTGCGGACATAAGACCTTCAAAGGCAAGAAAGACAGGCGCACGGTTTCAAGCCTGATTCAGTATGCGCGAGATAATCCTAGTAGGTAGGTTAGAAAGTTCATCCTTACCTATTGGCCCTTCGGGCTAGCGGGCCTACGGGCTGCCTTTGCTTTGATCCCCCACACCACAACAGCACTCCGAACCCCGGCAACCATCATTCGGAGTAGCACCAGTAGCACCCCCTCGAAATGAGAGCGTGCTGAAGGTGAACCCGTACCCGTGGCCTTGAGATACGGTGCCCCAGCGGTATGGGGCTAAATGTTGCTATGTCTGTACCGCGCTCTCACTGGTTAGGCGCTAGGAGAGCAGGAACGCGCCGAGAGAATAGGCTCCGAAACACCCACAAGACGGGCTTGTGAGCGCATCCCAGCCCGCCCATGCCCCCAAGGCACGGACATGGAAGATGTAGAGGGGGCAGAGCGTTACAGGGGCACCCAGCAGGTGAGAGAGCAGCTGGGGGACAGCCATGAGTGCATGTCGACTAGGGCTATCGCGCCGATAGTTGGTGTCCAGCATTCGGCAGTTGCCAAGGACTTGCGGAAATCAGGTGTGTCCGACGGCCACACCTCGCGCTACACCCCCGCGCCGGTCATTCAGTCCGAAACAAGCCGGGGCGAGACTCCAAACGACAACTGAGAGGCGAGACACTTCGACATTTAAGTCCGCAGATAGTCCGCAAAAGGTCCGCATTGGCTCAATAACAGCTAGTGCGGACCATCGGCTTCTCCCCCGGAATCATGCGGAAACCAACACTCCCCAACTATGGCCATAGGCTGTTTATTAGAACGAGCTCTACTACGGCTGCTAGCCCAAGACGCCGTCATCCGCCCCTCGGATCGCGGTGGGACGAGCGTAAAATTTACCGCAGGCATCGCCAGGGCCCTTGCCCGCGCGATGCCTGCGGTTTTTGGTGCACCCGTAGCCCGCCGTCGTAACGTGCCTGCCTGCTAAGGTGAGGCGCATGGATAGCACCCAGTGGATGCCGGTCACCCGTGAGGACCGCGAGGTCGTCGGCTATCTGGAACCGGTGACCGAGGACTTCGACACCGTCCAGCCGCGCAGCGTTCTCGGCCACGCCGTGGGTCCGGCGTGTGACTTCCACGCCGGTGAAGAGCTGCTGCTGGAACGCGGCATCGCCGAATTGGCAGCCAACTGGCGGCTGCGCGATGCCCCACCGGGGCTGGAGGGCGACCTGGCGATCCTGGAGGTGGGCGGTAACGGGATCGTGCTTGCCGATGCCCTGCGTGCCAAGGCCCTGGTGGCCGGGGCCCGGGCCGTGGTGCAATGGCCGGACACCACTGGCCGGCTCACCCGCGCGCAGGGTTAACCGCCCCTAGTCCTCGAAACCGTAGAAGCGCTTTTCAAAGATTGCCCTCGCCCGCCGGGTGGCCTTCAGGTAGTCGTCCTCCAGCTGGTAGCCCTGGTTCGGTTCGTAGCCGCACCAGCGTCCCACCGCCTCCATGTCCCGGGCCGAGCGCGGCAGCACGTCGCTGGAGCGCCCGGAGGTGATGATTTCGGCGCTGCGCACCTTGGTGGCCAGGGTCCATGCCATGTCCAGCGTCTTGACCTCCGATTTGGACAGGTACTTCAGCTCCGCCAAGGCCTTGAGCGCGGCGCGGGTCGTGGTGGTGCGCAGCTGCTCGTGTTCGCAGGCGTACTGCAGCTGGAAGAACTGGACCAGCCATTCCACGTCCGAAAGTGAACCGCGGCCCAGCTTCAGGTGCCGCGCCGGGTCGGCGCCGCGCGGCAGGCGTTCGGCCTCCACCCTGGCCTTGATCTTGCGGATCTCCTTGACCTCCGCCTCATCCAGTCCCCCGCCGTAGCGGACCGGGTTGATCAGCGCGATGAAGTCCTCACCCAATTGCCGGTCCCCGGCCATCGGCCGGGCGCGCAGCAGTGCCTGGCGTTCCCACACATCGGCCCAGCGTGCATAGTATTCGGCGTAGGAGTCCAGGCTGCGCACCAGGGCTCCGGTCTTTCCTTCCGGGCGCAGGTCCGCGTCGATCACCAGGCGCACCTCCGCCGGGATGGCCGGCTTGAGCGGCCGGGAGACCGCGGCGATCAGCGCGGTGACGATGCGCAGCGCCTGTTCCTGGGCCTGCTGGCCATCCGCCCCGGGCACCGGGCGCTGGACAAACATGACGTCCGCGTCGGAGCCGTAGCCGATCTCCTGCCCGCCCTGCCGACCCATGGCGATGACCACCAGGTCACTGTGCTCCCCGTGCTCGGCAACATCCGCGGCGCGCAGCACCCGCAAAATGGCCTCCACGGCGACCGCGTCGATGTCCGAGAGCGCGTGGCCAACCTTGGAGACGTTCATCAGCCCGGCCGCGTCGGCCAGGGCGACGCGCAGGAATTCCTTGCGCCGGGCCACCCGCACCTGGCGGATCGCGGTGTCCGGCTGGCGGTTGCGCCGGATAATAGCATCGCTTTGCTGCTCCAGGGCGGTGCGGTCCAGCGGCTGCAGGGCGCTGTCATTGCCCAACCAGGCCGCGGCGGTGGATTCCACGGCCAGCAGGTCGGTCAGAAAACGGGTGTTGGACAGCAGTGCGCTTAGTCGTTCGGCGGCGGCGTTGGTGTCACGCAGCATCCCCAGGAACCAGTGGGTCTTGCCCAGCGATTCGCTCAGCCGCCGAAAGCCCAACAGCCCGGCGTCCGGGTCCACACCCTCGGCAAACCAGCCCAGCAGCACCGGCAGCAGCTGGCGCTGCAGCGCCGCCGAACGGGAGACGCCACTGGTCAACGCCTCAATGTGGCGCATGGCCGCCTTCGGGTCCAGATACCCCAGGGCGCGCAGCCGCGCCTGGGCGCTGGCCGGGGTCAGCCGCACCTCTTCGGTGGTCAGGTTCGAGCTGGTGACCAGCAGTGGGCGGTAGAAAATCAGTTCGTGCAAGGAGCGCACCAGCCGCTTGGTTTCATTCCAGCGCCGCATCAGCTGCGCGGCACTGGTCAACCGGGTGTCCCCGGCGCTGCGGATGGCCCGGGCCAGCACCCGTTGGGCGTGTTCGGTGCGCGGCATCAGATGCGTGCGGCGCAGCTGGGAGAGCTGGATGCGGTGTTCCAGCAGCCGCAGGAAGCGGTAGGCCTCATCGAAGTTCATCGCGTCGGTGCGTCCAATGAACCCCAGTTCGCTCAGCGCCTGGATGGCCAGGGTGGTGGTGGGCACCTGCAGCGCCTGTTCCACCCGTCCGTGCACCAGCTGCAGCAGCTGGACGGTGAACTCCACATCCCGCAGCCCCCCGGGGCCTAGCTTGATCTGCCACTCGACCTCGTCCTTGGCGATGTTGGCGCTGACCCGGCGGCGCATCTTCTGCACCGATTCCACGAACCCGTCGCGTTCGGAGCTGGACCAGACCATCGGGAGACCATCCGCTCGTAGCGTTCGCCCAGTTCCCGGTCCCCGGCAATGGCCCGGGCCTTGAGCAGCGCCTGGAACTCCCAGGAATGCGCCCAGCGCTGGTAGTAGGCCTCATGGGAGGCCAGGGTGCGGGTCAGTGCCCCCTCCTTGCCTTCGGGGCGCAGGTTGGCATCCACCTCCCACAGCGGCGGTTCCCCGCCGGGCAGCATGATGGTGCGCGCGGTGCCACTGGCCAGGGTGGTGGCGATCTCGGTGGCCTGCTGTTCTGACAGTTCCCCCATTCCCTGGTGCACGTAGATCACGTCCACGTCGGAGATGTAGTTCAGTTCCCGGGCCCCGCACTTGCCCATGCCGATGATCGCCAGGCGCACCTGGTCGACGTGGTGTTCTCCGTATTGTTCACCGGCTTCGGCCCGGCTGACGGCGAGCGCCGCTTCCAGGGCCGCGGCGGCCAGGTCCGCCAATTCGGCGGCGACCTGCGGCAGGATGTGCTGCGGTTGGCTGGAGCCCAGGTCCCGGTAGGCCAGGTCCAGCAGGGCCAGGCGGTAGGCGGTGCGCAGGGCGCGGCGGGCCGGTTCCCCGCGCTGCCCCGCCACCCAGTGTCCCGAAGGGCTGGGGTAGGCTTCCACGGCCTGCAGCAGCTGTTCAGTCAGCGCCTGGGGCGGGCGCGGCTGGAAATGCAGTTGCGGGGTGTGGGTAATGACCTGCAGGGCCTGCGGGCAGCGGATCAGGAATTCACCCAGCGCGTCGGAGGCCCCCAGCAGCCGGATGAGTGCCTGACAGCTGTCCGGTTCGCACAGCAGCCTGCCGGCCTGCGGGTGCTTGTCCACCAGGCGCACGGCCAGCAGCAGCGCCTGGTCCGGGTCCGGGGCGTGGGCCATGCTGCGTAGGATCAGGCCGCGGTCCAAATCGGCTAGTTCCGGCGAGTCCAGGAACTGCTTGGCCCGCGTGGTGTCCAGGAAGCCTGCGTTGATCAGTTCCCGCGAACTCGGTGTCATCTGCCTTTCTTCTTTCCCCCGTTGTGCCGGTCTGGCCCTAGAGCATGCCCAGGTAGCGGTTCAGCTCCCAGGGGGTGATTTCCTGGCGGTATTCCTCCCATTCGGCCCGCTTGTTGGCCAGGAAGGAGTTGAACACCTGCTCTCCGAGGATGTCGGCCATCAGCTCCGAGTCCTCCAGGGTGCGCAGCGCGTCGTGCAGCGAGCCGGGCAGCGGGTCATGTCCCGAGGCGCGGCGTTCGGCGGTGGACAGGCTCCACACGTCATCCTCGGTGGGGTCCTCCAGCTCGTAGCCCTCGTGGATGCCCTTCAGCCCGGCGCCCAGCAGGCACGCGTAGGCCAGGTAGGGGTTCGCGGCGGAGTCGATGCCGCGGTATTCCACCCGGGCGCTTTGGCCCTTGCCGGGCTTGTACAGTGGCACCCGCACCAGCGCGGAGCGGTTGTTGTGACCCCAGGACAGGTGGCTGGGGGCCTCGCCCCCGCCCCACAGCCGCTTGTAGGAGTTCACGAACTGGCTGGTGACCGCGGTCAGCTCCTTGGCATGGTGCAGGATGCCGGCAATGAAGGAGCGGGCCACATCGGAGAGCTGGTATTCGCGCCCGGCCTCGAAGAAGGCGTTGGAGTCGCCTTCGAAGAGTGAAAAATGGGTGTGCATCCCACTGCCGGGGTGTTCGGCAAAGGGCTTGGGCATGAAGGTGGCGTACAGCCCCTTCTGCATGGCCATCTCCTTGATGACGGTGCGGAAGGTCATGATGTTGTCCGCCGTCTGCAGGGCATCGGCGTAGCGCAGGTCGATTTCGTTTTGCCCCGGGCCGGTCTCATGGTGGGAGAACTCCACGGAGATGCCCAGCGCCTCCAGGGTGGTCACCGACAGCCGGCGGAAGTCCTGGCCAACCCCGTCCGGGACGTGGTCGAAGTAGCCGGCGTTGTCGATCGGCACCGGGCGCCCGTGCGGTCCCAGCTCGGCGGACTGCAGCAGGTAGAACTCGATCTCCGGGTGGGTGTAGCAGGTGAAGCCGAGCTTGGAGGCCTCGTCGAGCTGGCGCTTGAGCACGTGGCGCGGGTCCGCGGTGGAGGGGGTGCCCTCCGGGGTGAGGATGTCGCAGAACATGCGGCTGGTCGGCTCCACCTCACCGCGCCAGGGCAGCAGCTGGAAGGTGGAGGGATCCGGCTGCAGCAGCATGTCCGATTCGTAGATGCGCGAGAGCCCCTCGATGGAGGAACCGTCAAAGCCCAGCCCCTCGGCGAACGCGTCCTCCACCTCGGCCGGTGCCAGTGCCACGGACTTCAGTGAACCGACCACATCGGTGAACCACAACCGCACGAATCTGACGTCGCGTTCCTCAATGGTGCGCAGTACGAATTCCTGCTGACGATCCATCTCTTACCGCCTTGCCTGTCGGGTGCGTGCGCCGGGCCTGACTCGCCGCGGCCATTTCTGCTCTGTTGCAAGACTATACGTTTTTGCACCGCGACGCCGGTGCAAGCGGCCATGCCAGCGGGCATTGCCGGGCCCAAGTGCGCTAAGGTCTTGCTATGCCTCAACCCTATCTCTCAGACCCTGCCACGCGCCCTGCACGCATCCGCATCGGGCACCTGGCCGAAGCGAAGAAACGCGGCGAGAAGTTCTCGATGCTCACCTGCTATGACCGGATGCTGGCCGAAGTGTTCGACGAGGCCGGCATCGAGATCCTGCTGGTTGGCGACTCGGCGGCGAACACGGTCCTGGGCTACGACTCGACCCTGCGCATCAGCATGGATGAGATGATCACCTTCTCCAAGGCGGTGGTCAACGGCGCCAGGCGGGCGCTGGTCGTGGCCGACCTGCCCTTTGGCAGCTACGAGCAGTCCCCCGCCCAGGCGGTGGAATCGGCGGTCAGGCTGATGAAGGAAGCCGGGGTGCACGCGGTGAAGATGGAGGGCGACGCCCGCCATGCCGGGCACGTGCACGCCATGGTCGGAGCCGGGGTGCCGGTGATCGCTCACATCGGCTTCACCCCGCAGTCCGAGCACGCCTTGGGCGGCTACCGGGTGCAGGGCCGCGGGGACGCGGCCGATGCGCTGCTTGAGGACGCGGTGGCGCTGCAGGATGCTGGCGCCTTTGCGGTGCTGCTGGAGATGGTGCCCAGCCCGGCCGCCGCGAAGGTGGAGGCGGCGCTGCGCGTGCCCACGATCGGCATCGGCGCCGGGAACTCGACCACCGGGCAGGTGCTGGTGTGGCAGGACATGCTGGGCCTGGGCTCCGGGCGCACCCCGCGTTTCGTGAAGCAGTATGCGAACCTGCGTGAAATCGTTTCCGGGGCGGTGGGCCAGTACCACCGGGATGTGGCCGATGGCAGCTTCCCCAGCGCGCAGTACGAATTCGACAAGTAGCCACAAAACCTACCCGGCGCGTCCGGAACCGGCAGCGGCCGCCCCCTGAGGCGGCCGCTGCCGGTTTTAACGGCTATTCGTCCTCTTCGTCTTCCGCGTCCCAGGCCTCATTGCGCGCCTGGACCTTGGCCATCGCGTTGCGGGCCTCGTCCTCCGTGGCATAGGGACCCAGCAGTTTCGTCCAATCGGACTGCGGGCCTTTTTCGATGCCCCCGGTTTCCACGTTGTACCAGTACTGGCCTTCGCTCATGGTCTCTTCCTTCCTTGTTGCCCGCTCTTGGCGCAGCGGCGCGCCCATCACCCCCCTTTGGTGGCGTGGAACAGTCACCGCTCTCACCGCCAGCCTAGTGCCCGGTCGGGTTGCTGTCATTGAACCTTGAAGCGCGCCCCAGCGGGTGTGGCACCGTTCCCAGCCCGACGGGTGTGCCGCAGCAGGCAGATTCTGCCGGGGCGCCATGGCTAGAATAAAAATATGACTACTGCCGCAACAGCCCCCATTGGAAACCTCACTCCAGGCGTCGTCGGCCCACAACTGAAGGTGCCGGCGGATATCGCCCGCCCCGAATACGTGGGCAAGCCGGAGCCGACCTCGCACCGCCACCCGGACGTCAACACCCCGGAGATGATTGAGCGGATCCGTGTCGCTTCGAGGATTGCGGCGCAGGCGCTGGCCGAGGTGGGCAAGGCCTGCCAGCCGGGGGTGACCACGGCGGAACTGGACCGGATCGGGCACGAGTACATGATCGATCATGGCGCCTACCCCTCCACCCTGGGCTACCGGGGCTTCCCGAAGTCGGTGTGCACCTCGATCAACGAGGTCATCTGCCACGGCATCCCGGATGACACCGTGCTGCGGGACGGGGACATCATCAACATCGACGTGACCGCCTACATTGACGGCGTGCATGGCGACAACAACGCCACCTTCCTGGTGGGAGACGTGGATGAGGAATCACGCCTGCTGGTGGAGCGCACCGAGAACTCGCTGAAGCGCGCCATCAAGGCGGTCATGCCGGGGCGCGAAATCAACGTCATCGGGCGCACCATTTCGGCCTACGCCAAGCGCTTTGGCTACGGCGTGGTGCGTGACTTCACCGGCCATGGGGTCGGCCCGGCGTTCCATACCGGGCTGATCATTCCGCATTATGACGCGGCCCCGGCTTACAACCAGCTGATTGAACCGGGTATGGTTTTTACCATTGAGCCGATGCTGACACTCGGAACGATCGAGTGGGACATGTGGGCCGATGGGTGGACTGTCACGACGAAGGACAAGAAGCGAACCGCCCAGTTTGAGCACACGCTGCTGGTCACCGACAATGGCGCCGAAATTCTGACCTTGCCGTAGCTGAGGTTTATTTTCCTTCCGTGTTTTAAAGGCTGAAAGGAGCCTCATGGTTCAGCAACGCGCCTCACAGCAGGAGCGCCTCGGGTTCGGCATCGACGTTGGCGGTACCGGAATGAAGGGCGGCATCGTTGATTTGACCACCGGGAAACTGGTGGGCAAGCGTTTCCGGATGCCCACGCCGAAGCCTTCACTGCCCGAGGCTGTCGCCGAGGTGGCCGCCGCGATCTACTCCGAGCTGCGCAGCCGGGAGGGCGCGCCGTTGGATGATGCTCCGCTGGGGATCGCGGTGCCGTGCATTGTGCACCATGGGGTGGCGCGTTCCGCGGCAAACGTGGACAAGTCCTTTATCGGCACCGACCTGGTGCAGTTGTTCGGAAAGACGCTGGGCCGAGATGTGGTCATGCTCAACGACGCCGACGCGGCCGGACTGGCCGAGGGCGAGTACGGTGCCGGGCGGAACGTGCCCGGCAGCGTGATGACCCTGACCCTGGGTACCGGGATCGGTTCGGCATTGCTGTTCAACGGACAGCTGGTGCCGAACTTCGAGCTGGGCCACCTGGAGTTCAATGGGGCCGAGGCCGAGGCCACCACGAGCGCCGCGGCACGCGAACGCGAGGAGCTGCCCTGGGACCAGTACGCCCAGCGTCTGAGCGCCTTCCTGCGCCACCTGGAGTTCCTGTTCTCCCCGGAGCTGTTCATCCTTGGCGGGGGGATCTCCAAGAACCCGGAGCGGTTCGTGCCAATGATCGACATCGACACCGAGCTGAAGGTGGCCACCAACGCGAACAACGCCGGTATCATCGGCGCGGCCCTGCAGGCCTCGCGCATCCGCTGACCCGCAAGGAAAAGCACCGCGCACGTACCGTGGAAGACAAACAACCTCGACCAGTAACTACTGGTCGAGGTTGTTGTTGCTTAAGCCGCCTCACGGACGTCAAGCCGCGGCCCTATTCGGCGGTCAGTGGCCGCTGGTTGCCGCGCGGAAGGTCGCTGCGCTCCTCACGCAGCTTGGCGATGGCGGACTCAAAGTCGCTCAACGAGGTGAAGTCCTGGTAGACGCTGGCAAAGCGCAGGTAGGCGACCTCGTCCAGGCGCTGCAGCGGTTCCAGGATTGCCAGGCCAATCTGGTGGGCCGGGATCTCCGCGGCCCCGGACATCCGTACGGTCTCCTCCACCTCCTGGGCGAGCACGGCCAAGTCGTGGTCGGTGACCGGGCGGCCCTGGCAGGCCTTGCGCACACCGTTGATGACCTTGGTGCGGGAGAACGGTTCAGCGGCCCCGGACTGCTTGATCACGTTCAGGCTGGTGGTTTCCAGGGTGGTGAAGCGGCGGGAGCAGGCGGTGCACTGGCGGCGCCGGCGGATCGACACCCCATCGTCGGCCACACGGCTGTCGACGACGCGGGAGTCGGGGTTGCGGCAATAGGGACAGTTCATTGCACCTCCAGGATGTTTCCGGGACACGGTCCCCCTGGCCCTCATTGCGGCCACGGTTACCCGATGTCACCTAACAGTTTATCGTCTATTTACGCTGGCGTATTTGGACTGCGTCACCATGGGCGGGCAGGTCCTCGGCGTTGGCCAGGTTGATGACGTGTTCGGCCACCTCCCCCAGCGCCGCCTGCGGATAGTCGATGACCTGAATGGCCTTCAGGAAGGTGTTCACGTTCAGGCCCGAGGCGTGCAGTGCGGTCCCGGAGGTCGGCAGCACGTGGTTGGATCCGGCGCAGTAGTCCCCGAGGCTGACCGGGGCGTAGTCCCCCACGAAGATCGCGCCAGCGGCGGTAATGCGCGAGGCGACGAATGCGCTGGATTCGGTCATGATTTCCAGGTGTTCGGCCGCGTAGGTGTTGCACACCTCGATTCCCTGCTCCACGTCGGCGACCAGGATGATCGCCGACTGGCTGCCGGAGAGGGCCACGCCGACCCGTTCGGTGTGCTTGGTGGCCGCCACCTGGCGTTCCAGGCTGGCCCGGACCGCCTGTTCCAGTTCCGCGGAATCCGTAATGAGCACCGCGGCGGCGTTCTCGTCGTGCTCGGCCTGGGAAATCATGTCGGCGGCAACAAAGTCCGGGTTGGCACTGGCGTCGGCCAGGATCGCGATCTCGGTCGGCCCGGCTTCGGCATCGATGCCCACCACGCCCTTGACCAGACGCTTGGCGGTGGCGACAAAAACATTGCCGGGGCCGGAGATCACGTCGACCGGTTCAATGCCGCCGCGGGGATCGGCGGTGGCCGGCACCCCGTAGGCGAAGGCGGCCACGGCCTGGGCCCCGCCCATCGCGTGCACCTCGGTAATGCCCAGCAGTTTCGCGGCGGCCAGGATGGTGGGGTGGGGCAGGCCGCCGAACTCGCGCTGCGGCGGGCTGGCCAGGGCCAGTGACTGGGCACCGGCGGCCTGGGCGGGCACGGTGTTCATGATGACCGAGGACGGGTAGACGGCCAGTCCCCCAGGAACGTACAGGCCCACGCGTCGCACCGGCACCCAGCGCTGGGTGACCCGGGCTCCGTGCGGATACTCCACGACCGCGTCCTGGGGTACCTGAGCCGCGGCGAAGGCGCGGGCCCGCTCAATGGATTCCTCCAACGCCGCCCGTACCTTGGGATCCAGTTCATCCAGGGCCCGCTGCAGCTCCTCCTGCGGGACCAGGGTATGCTCCAGGCGCACCTTGTCGAACTTCTCGGACAGTTCCAGCAGCGCGGGCATCCCCTCACCGCGCACCTTGTCGATGATCTGCTGCACCGATTCGGCGGCGGTCTGCGAGTTCACCACCGGCCGTGGCAGCTGCGCCTTCAGGTCGGCGCGCTCCAGCCGGCGTGCCCGCCAGTCGATGGTGGCCAGTTGCGGGAAGGGGTTCTGAGCTGAGGAAGTCACCCGTCCAGTTTAACCGTGCCCGCGGTCGGGTGCGGCAATGGTTACCCGGCCCGGTCACACAGGATCAGGCCGGGTACCTAGGCATCCAGGCAGGCCGGACCGAGCAGCACCTTCAGGTCTCCGAACAGTGCCGGGTTCGGGTTCACCCGGTAGTTCATGCCCAGGCGCATCAGCGAGGTGCCTCGCGAGCCGGAGAGCTTGACCCGCACCTCGGTGTTGCCCCGGTGCGTGCGCAGCACGTCACCGAGCTGGGAGACCAGGGTTTCGGTGGCCTTGTGGGTGGGGATCGCAATGACCACCGGCCCGGTGCCGGTGGCGTCGGAGAGCTCCGGGATCATCATTTCCTGCGCGTTCAGGGTGATTGAACCGTCGTCACGGCGCTGCACGCGTCCCTTGATGACCACAATCAAGTCTTCTGCCAGCACCTCGGCGATCGGCTGGTAGGCCTGGCCGAAGAACATGACCTCCATCGAACCGGAGAGGTCCTCCAGCTCGCAGCGGGCGTAGGGGTTGCCGGACTTCTTGGCAATCCTGCGCTGCAGGCCGGTGATCATGCCCGCGATGGAGATGATGTGCCCGTCGGAGGGACCGTCATCGGAGATCACATGGGTGATCGACATGTCCGCGTACTGGTCCAGGGCCTGGCCCAGCCCCTGCAACGGGTGGTCCGAGACGTAGAGGCCCAGCATTTCGCGTTCGAATCCTAGCTTTTCCTTCTTGTCCCAGTCCGGCAGGTCCGGGATGCTTACGCTCATCGAGTCGGAGGCATCCTCGGTGCCCAGCGCGCTGAACAGGTCAAACTGGTTGGCGGCCTCATTGCGCTTGAGGGTGATCACCGAGTCCACGGCCTCTTCGTGGATCGCCACCAGGGCTCGGCGGTGGTGGCCCATGGAGTCGAACGCGCCGGCCTTGATCATCGATTCAATGGTGCGCTTGTTGCACACCACGGCCGGGACCTTGCGCAGGAAGTCGCTGAAGTCGGTGTAGGCGCCCTTCTCGGTGCGGGCCTCGACCATGCCCTCCACCACGTGGGTGCCCACGTTGCGCACCGCACCCATTCCGAAGCGGATGTCCTTGCCGACCGGGGTGAAGGTCAGGGCGGATTCGTTGACGTCCGGCGGCAGCACCGTGATGCCCAGGCGCCGGCATTCGTTCAGGTACATGGCCAGCTTGTCCTTGTCATCACCCACGGAGGTGAGCAGGGCCGCCATGTATTCGGCAGTGTAGTGCTCCTTGAGGTAGGCGGTCCAGTAGGACACCACCCCGTAGGCCGCCGAGTGCGCCTTGTTGAACGCGTAGTCGGAGAACGGCAGCAGGATGTCCCATAGGGTCTGCACCGCGGCATCGGAGTACCCGTTGTCGTTCATCCCCTGCTTGAAGCCGACAAACTGCTTGTCCAGTTCGGACTTCTTCTTCTTGCCCATCGCACGACGCAGGATGTCCGCCTGGCCCAGCGAGTAGCCGGCCAGCTTCTGGGCGATCGCCATTACCTGTTCCTGGTAGACGATCAGGCCAAAGGTGCCGCCCAGGATGTCCTCCAGCGGTTCGGCCAGCTCCGGGTGGATCGGCACCACGTCCTGCAGCCCGTTCTTGCGCAGTGCGTAGTTGGTGTGGGCGTTCGCGCCCATCGGTCCCGGGCGGTAGAGCGCCAGCACCGCGGAGATGTCTTCGAAGTTGTCCGGGCGCATCAGCTTCAGCAGCGAACGCATCGGACCGCCATCAAGCTGGAACACGCCCAGCGTGTCGCCGCGGGCCAGCAGCTGGTACGTGGCCGGGTCATCCAGTGGCAGGGTCTCCAAATCCAGGTCGTCCCCGGTGTTGGCCTTGATGTTCTCGATTGCGTCGGAAATGATGGTCAGGTTACGCAGGCCCAGGAAGTCCATCTTGATCAGCCCCAGGCCTTCGCAGGTCGGGTAGTCGAACTGGGTGATCACCTGACGGTCCTGCAGGCGGCGCATGATCGGGATGACGTCAATGATCGGATCCGAGCTCATGATCACCCCGGCCGCATGCACACCCCATTGGCGCTTGAGCCCCTCCAGGCCCTTGGCGGTTTCGAACACGCGCGCCGCTTCGGGATCGTTGGCGACCAGGTTGCGGAAATCCGCGGCCTCGGAGTAGCGCTTGGACTGCGGGTTTTCGATGTCGTTCAGCGGGATGTCCTTGGCCATCACCGCCGGAGGCAGCGCCTTGGTCAGCGTTTCACCCATCGAGAAGGGGTACCCCAGCACTCGGGAGGAGTCCTTCAGCGCCTGTTTGGTCTTGATCGAACCGTAGGTGACGATCATGGATACGCGCTCGTCACCGTACTTCTCGGTGACGTACTTGATCACTTCGGGGCGACGACGATCGTCAAAGTCGACGTCGAAGTCGGGCATGGAAACGCGCTCCGGGTTCAGGAAGCGTTCGAAGATCAGTCCGTGCTGCAGCGGATCCAGATCGGTGATGCGCATGGCGTAGGCGACCATGGAACCTGCACCGGAACCACGGCCGGGGCCGACGCGGATGCCGTTGTCCTTGGACCAGTTGATGAAGTCGGCCACCACCAGGAAGTAGCCGGGGAAGCCCATCTTGATGATGACGTCCAGCTCGTAATCGGCCTGCTTGCGCACCTCATCGGGGATGCCATCCGGGTAGCGGTAGTGCAGGCCCTTGTCGACTTCCTTGATCAGCCAGCTGGTTTCGTCCTCCCCTTCCGGGGTGGGGAACTTGGGCATGTAGTTGGCGTTGGTGTCGAAGGAGACCTCGGCCCGTTCGGCGATGAGCAGGGTGTTGTCGCAGGCCTCGGGGAACTCGCGGAACAGTTCACGCATTTCCCGGGCGCTCTTGAGGTAGTAGCCGGAGCCGGAGAAGGCGAAGCGCTTGCCGCCCTGGTCGTAGGTGGGTTCATCAAGGGTGGAACCGGAGTTGATGGCCAGCAGCGCCTCGTGGGCCTTCGCGTCGGCTTCGTGCGTGTAGTGCAGGTCGTTGGTGGCCACCAGTGGGATCTGCAGTTCCTTGGCCAGGCGCAGCAGGTCCTTGGTGATCCGCCGTTCAATCTCCAGACCATGGTCCATGATCTCGCAGAAGTAGTTCTCCTTGCCGAAGATCTCCTGGAATTCGGCGGCGGCCGCCTTTGCGGCCTCGTACTGTCCCAGGCGCAGCTTCGTCTGGATTTCACCCGAGGGGCAGCCGGTGGTGGCAATCAGGCCCTTGGAGTGGTTGTTCAGCAGCTCGCGGTCCCAGCGCGGATACTTGCCGAAGACCGAATCCAGGGAGGCGATGGAGCTGCCCTTGAAGAGGTTGTTCATGCCCTCGTTGTTGTAGGACAGCAGCGTCATGTGGGTGTAGAGGCCACCGCCGGAGACGTCATCTCCCTTTTGCTTCTCCTCGGTGCGCCATTTCACGCGCTGCTTGTCATCGCGCGCGGTTCCCGGCGTCACGTAGGCCTCGACCCCGATGATGGGCTTGATGCCGGCCCCGGTGGCCTGGCGCCAGAAGTCGAAGGCACCGAAGAGATAGCCATGGTCGGTGATGGCCATGGCTTCCATGCCCTGCCGGTTGGCTTCCTCGAAGAGCTCGCCAAGACGGGCCGCCCCGTCGAGCATCGAGTATTCGGTGTGGGTATGAAGATGAACAAATCCGTCGCGTGTGGCACTCACGCATCCAGTCTAGCCCTCGGCCCGCGCGGAATCAGCTCGGGCGCGGGTTGGGAAAAGCCACACTCGCAGGCGCGGTTTTTTGCCATGGACCCGGCACGCTCCGCATACGGAAACCGCTGGGTGTGGCAACAAAAACTAGTAGGTGCCTTCGCGTAAGAGCTCCAGGGCCCCCGCCAGGTCTGCCGGGTATTCGCTGACGAATTCGACCCATTGCCCGGTAGCCGGATGGGCGAACCCCAGCTGATGGGCGTGCAGCCATTGACGCGTCAGGCCCAGCGCGGCCGCGAGCTTTGGATCGGCGCCGTAGGTCTGGTCCCCGGCGCACGGATGACCGAACGCGGAGAAATGCACACGGATCTGGTGGGTTCGTCCGGTTTCCAGTTCGACCTCGACCAGGCTGGCCCGGCCAAAGGCCTCCTCCACCTTGTAGTGGGTGACCGAGTTGCGCCCGCCATCAAGGACCGCGAACTTCCATTCGAAACCCGGATGCCGGCCGATGGGCGCGTCGATCGTCCCTTCCAGGGGGTCGGGCAGACCCTGGACGACGGCATGGTAGATCTTCTTTGGGGTGCGTTCCTTGAACGCCCGCTTCAGCTCCGTGTAGGCCAGCTCGGTTTTTGCCACCACCATCAGGCCGCTGGTCCCCACGTCCAGCCGGTGCACAATCCCCTGCCGTTCCGGGGCACCGGAGGTGGAGATGTTGTAGCCCTCGGCGGCCAAGGCCCCGACGACGGTGGGTCCGACCCACCCGGGTGAGGGGTGGGCGGCTACGCCCACCGGCTTGTCGATCACCACGAAGTGTTCGTCATCGGCGATGATTTTTAGGTTCTCCACCCGTTCCACCCTCACTTTCAGTGGGTCTTCTTTGGCCGGCAGGTGGACCACCAGCTGGTCGCCCGCCTTGAGCTTCGGGGATTTGCTGATGGTCCTTGCGTTGACTTGCACCTGTTCGCTGCGGCACAGTTCGGTGGCCTCGGCCCGTGGGATTTGCAGCTGCCGGGCGATGAAGACATCGGCCCGGCTTCCCTGGTCTTCGTCAGCGACTTGCAGTCGGTGCACTGCGGCGGGGCGGTCCTGGCTCATTGTGGTTGATCCGTTCCCGTGGCCGTCTGGGTATTCTTGCCGGCTCCGTTCATCGGGACGTCACGCAGCAGCAGGATCGCCACCACGATCATCGAGCAGACGATGAAGGAGTCGGCGACGTTGAAGATGGCAAAGCCCGGTACGGAAATCATGTCGACGACGTGTCCGAAGCCCAGGCCGGGAGCACGGAAGATCCGGTCAATGAGGTTTCCACCGACTCCTCCCAGCAGCGCGCCGAGGGTCAGCGCCCACGACAGGGTGCGCACCTTGCGGATCAGCAGGTAGATCACATAGCAGAAGACGGCGGCCTGCAGCAGCGCGAAGACGATGGTGAAGTTCTCTCCGAAGGAGAATGCGGCGCCGGGATTCAGGATGTAGTGGATGTTCAGGATCCCGGGGATCACCGGAATCGACTCGCCCAGTTGCATCGTTGATTCGATATAGAGCTTGGTTCCCTGATCCAGGATCAAGGCCAGTACGGCCAGACCGAAGCCCAGTGCGAGGAACCTGCCGGCGTAGCGGCGGGGATCCGGGGCGGCCGCGGGTGAGTTGTTTTCCATTCGTACCCTTTGTCAACGACGTGTTAAACGACAACGGTGGTGACCGGATGTCCGGTCACCACCGTCAACTGTACTGACTAGCTTTTCAAGTCAGCAAAACCGGTTGGTTAGCTGTTCTTGGTCGTGCTGTCGATCGATGCCTGGGACTCCAGGTCACGCAGCTGGCCTTCGATGTAGGTCTTCAGGCGGGCACGGTAGTCGCGCTCGAAGCCTCGCAGCTGTTCCAGCTTGCGTTCCAGGACGGACTTCTGCTGCTCCAGGGCCGAGAGAGTCTTGCGGCTCTTCTCCTCGGCCTCGGTGACCATGGTGTTGGCTTCGGTCTTGGCATCAGCGATGATCTTGTCGCGCTGCTCCACACCGGAGGCCACGTACTCATCGTGCAGACGCTGTGCCATGGCAAGCACGTTGGCTGCGGATTCCGCGGTGTCGGTCCGAGCACCGGTTTCGGCTGCCGGAGCGGCCTTCGGAGCCTCGGTCTTCTTTTCCTCGGCAGGCTTGGCAGCAGGTGCCTCGGCCTTCTTCTGCTCGGCAGGCTTTGCAGCTGCGTCGGCCTTCTTCTCCTCGGCAGGCTTGGCAGCAGGTGCGTCGGCCTTCTTCTCCTCGGTGGGCTTGGCAGTCGGGGCTGCTGCCACCGGGGCCGGCACGGACTGCTCCTTGGAAGAGGAAACATCCTCGCCCAGGGCAGACAGGCGGCGGCGGAGCTCGTCGTTCTCAGCGTTCAGGCGACGCAGTTCTACGACGATCTCGTCGAGGAAATCATCTACCTCGTCCTGGTCGTAGCCTTCGCGGAACTTGGTCGGCTGAAACCGCTTATTGACTACGTCTTCTGGCGTCAAAGCCATTGGGTCACCTCAATACTGGGATCTCTTCCGCACGACCTAGGTTGCCCTGCGAAACACTTACCTTGTTCAATACTACGACCGGTGTAGTCGAAGCACCATTTTTTAAAGGATATAACGTTTTGGTCACTAAACACGAAAACGACATCTAGTGGCCGTGTCATTCATTTTGAACCTACCGCGTCAGCCCCGTAAGGACAATCTGCGAACAGGTTCGACAAACACTAAATTCCGACGCTGTACCCGAGATTGCCGACGATCGCCTTGGCGATCACGACGACGATGAACAGCACCAGGAAAGACAGGTCCAAACGTATTCCACCCAAGTCAAGAGGCTTAATACGCTTGCGCAGCCAACGCAGTGGCGGGTCGGTGATCGTTACCACGACCGTGGCTGCGACCAGAGCAATTCCCTTCGGGCTCCAGTGCCGGGCAAAACTTTCAGTAACATCCAACACAATTCTCATTAACAGCAGAATTTGAAGAATACTCAGCGCGAGATAAAGAATCCCGAATAGCATCGTGGCGTTCTCGCTCCTTGGCGGTTAGCTCTGATTGAAGAAAGTTGCCTGGGCTTCGGACTGCTTACGGTCCTCGCCCAGCACCTCTACAGTAGCCGGTGAGAGAAGGAACACCTTATTGGTGACGCGTTCGATGGAGCCATGCAGGGCGAAAACCAGTCCTGCGGAGAAATCTACGAGGCGCTTGGCATCGGTTTCGCCCATGTCGGTGACGTTCATAATCACCGGGATACCGTCACGGAAGTTCTCACCAATGATTTTGGCATCATTGTAAGAACGAGGGTGCACGGTTGTAATCTGACGCAATTCGGAATCCTCATCCCTAACCGAAGGGGCACGTTTGATGGGAGTGACAGGAGCCCGGTACTCGGTTTCCTGCTCATACTGATCTGGTTGCGGAATCGCTGCTCGGGCAGCAGGGGTTGGGCCTGCTGCTTCGGTCGGTCGCTGGGGAGCTTCCTCTTCCACGACTCGCACCTGGGCGCGCTGCTCAGGCTCGCGGGCAGGAGCTTCCTCGTGCTCGACCGCATCGGCCAAGCCAAGGTAGACCATTGCTTTACGTAGTCCGTCCGCCACGATACTCTCCTCGTTTCCCGTACATGCAACCCCAGTGCATGATTCCGCTAGTTCGACGCTACCGCACTGGATTCGGGTAGCAACGTAAATCTGTTCAATTCTCTGCGGTGTGTCGCAGGGAGCTAGTTTTCTCGCCAGATGATGCCGGCGAAACGGCCGCTGTGACGGTCCCGACGGTAGGAGTAGTACTCCGGATTTTCCAGGGTACATATCCCACTGTTGCGCACCTGGACGGCCAGATCGCGAAGTTGCCCCGCGGCGGCCCTTGGCAGGTCCAAGGCCGGGGTGTCCCAGCTGGTGATGCTGCCGATGCCCGGCACCCGCGCCTCTGACTCCTCGAGCATTTCCTGCGGCACCTCGTAGCAGCGCCCGCAGATCGCCGGGCCGATAACGGCCTCAATGCGGGTGGCGCCCAGCTCGGTGAGCTGCTTGACGGTTTCGGGCAGGATTCCGTCCAGTAGTCCCCGGCGTCCGGCGTGAACCGCGGCGGTGGCGCTGGAGTTGTTCTGCGGGTTGTGCCCAACGAACAGCACCGGCAGGCAGTCGGCGACCATGACGGCCAAGGGCGTTGTCCCCGTGGGGCTGATCAGCCCGTCACAGGTGGCCGCCGCGCTTTCCGCGCCTTGCTGTTCGGCACGCTGTTCGGCGTTTAGCACGGTGGCCGAGTGAACCTGGTTCATGAAGGTCAGGGAAAAGCTTCGAACCCCGATCCGCTCCTCCAGCCTGGCGCGGTTGGCCCGCACCTGTTGCGGGTCGTCATTCACGTGCAGGGCGAGGTTGCCCTCGGCCTGTGAGGTGAATGCCAGGTGGATCTGCGGATCGAGGTTCGATGCGTAATGTAGCACTGCGTTCAGGTTCCGGTGCGGACTACTTCAGGAAGTCCGGCACGTCCAGATCGTCGTTGGAGCCGTTCAGGTCCGAATCGACAACGTCGGGAAGGTCCTGGAAGTCCCTGGAGGATTCCGGTTCGGGCTTGCGCTCGGGGATGGCGGCGGCGACGGGCTTCTCGGCTGGCTTGGCCGAGACGCTCTCCGCGGCCGCTTCAGCCGGCGGCGGGGTGGTGATCGACTGGGCCGGCAGCTTCGCCATCGGCTTGCTGGTGGCATCCACGGAGTCGAAGCCGGCGGCGATCACGGTTACGCGTGCCTCATCGCCCAGGGCGTCGTCGATGACGGCACCGAAGATGATGTTGGCTTCGGGGTGGGCCACTTCCTGGACCAGGCGGGCTGCCTCGTTGATTTCGAACAGGCCGAGGTCCGAGCCGCCCTGGATGGACAGCAGCACGCCATGGGCGCCGTCGATGGAGGCTTCCAGCAGCGGGGAGGCGATTGCCAGTTCGGCGGCCTTGACCGCGCGGTCCTCACCGCGGGCCGAGCCGATGCCCATCAGCGCCGAGCCGGCACCCTGCATCACCGACTTCACGTCGGCGAAGTCGAGGTTGATCAGGCCCGAGGTGGTGATCAGGTCGGTGATGCCCTGCACACCGGAGAGCAGCACCTGGTCGGCCTGGCGGAAGGCGTCGAGCACCGAGACGTTGCGGTCCGAGATGGACAGCAGTCGGTCGTTCGGGATGACGATCAGGGTGTCGACTTCGTCGCGCAGCGCCTCGATGCCGGCCTCGGCGGAGTTCGCACGGCGGCGGCCTTCGAAGGTGAACGGACGGGTGACCACACCAATGGTCAGTGCGCCCAGCGAGCGGGCGATGCGGGCCACGACCGGGGCGCCACCGGTGCCGGTGCCGCCGCCTTCGCCGGCGGTCACGAAGACCATGTCCGCACCGCGCAGGACGTCTTCGATCTCCTCGACGTGGTCCTCGGCCGCCTGACGACCAACATCCGGGTTGGCGCCGGCACCCAGGCCGCGAGTTAGTTCGCGTCCCACGTCGAGCTTCACGTCGGCGTCGCTCATGAGCAGTGCCTGGGCGTCGGTGTTGATGGCGATGAATTCAACGCCCTTCAACCCGACTTCGATCATTCGATTGACCGCGTTTACACCGCCACCGCCGATGCCGACGACTTTAATGACCGCGAGGTAATTCTGTGGAGCTGCCACGTCCCGCTTCCCTTGTTAGTTGTGCTACATGAATCACGAAACCAGCGCGAAACCTTCACCCTTAGCCTTAAGGTTTGGCTTCTGTCAAGCTATCGTTATAAGAACGCTATGAGTCGCGCCGGTCTAGTGCAACGACCGCTTGGGGGCGTGTCGTTTTCTACTACGTTCCATCTTTCCAGAATTTTCGCCCAAGTTGCTTCTCCCACACCCACGGCGCGCCAGTTAATGCGGGCAATCGGCGACGCCTAGTAGGTCACCGGATTTTCCGGATTGGAGATGTCCACCACCTTGGGCGGGTTGCTGGACGCCGATAGCTCCTTTAGGAAAATCTGGGCGACTTCGTTCTTCAGCTCTGGCTTGTCTCCCTCACCCCAGATCAGCGTGCGTTTCTTGGGAAGGTTCAGTTCCACGAAGTCGGCCTGGGTCAGCGTCGCGGAGCTCACCTGTTCCAGAACCTTGTTGTCGATGGTGCTCAAAACACCGGTCAACAGCTTGAAGGCTTCGGGATCCTTGGTGCGTTCCGAGGCCGTGATGCCCGGTAATTTATATTTTGCGTCCTTGCCCACTTTTTTCAGTTTGCGCCCGTCCGCGGCCACCAGGTAGCGGTCCTTGCCCTCGATGAGCACCGCCACCGGCTCTGCCTCCACGAGCTCCACCTTCAGGGTGTCGGGCATCTGGGCGCGCACGACCACCTCATCCAACGCCGGTTCCTGCCCGATCAGCTCCATCACCTTGGATTCGGAGATCCGCGGCAACGGGGTGCCTTCCAAGCTGGAGAGGCGTTCGGTGACCTTCTGCTCGTCAATCAGCTTGGTGCCGGTGACCTGGATGTGCTTGGCCGCCAGCACCGGGCTGAAGCTGAGCACCAACACCGCGGCCAGGCTGAGCAGCACCACCGCTCCGGCGACGATCAGCATCACCCGGCGGCGTTTCCTCTCCGGCGGTTCGGGCAGCGGCAGGACTTTTGCGCTTTGGTTCATGGTCCTCCCGCCGCTTAGTCCTGCTGTTCGCGCATGGCCTGGACAATGCGCGGGCCCAGGTGGGTTACGTCCCCGGCGCCGATGGTCATGATCACGTCCCCGGGAGCCGCGGATTCCACGACCCGCACAATGGCCTGCTCGTTGTCCAGCACCGCGCTGGGCACCTCGATGCGGTCGGCGATCAGCGCGCTAGTGACCCCCTCGATCGGATCCTCCCGGGCGGCATAGATGTCCAGCACGCTGACCGTGTCGGCCAGGGAGAGCGCCTCGGCGAACTGCCGATAGAACTCGTAGGTGCGGCTAAACAGGTGTGGCTGGAAAATCACATGCAGCTCCCCCTCGTCGGCGACGGCCCGCCCGGCGCGCAGCGCCGCGGCCACCTCGGTCGGGTGGTGGGCGTAGTCGTCGTAGACGCGGATGGAGGCGACCTCGCCCTTGAATTCAAAGCGGCGGGCCGCTCCGGTGAAGCTGGCCAGCGCGTCCAGCGCCTCCTCGACCTCCAGCCCCACGTGCATGCCCACGGCCAGGGCGGCGGCGGCGTTGAGCAGGTTGTGCTCGCCGGGGATGGCCAGGTTCAGCTCGTGCTCCTGCCCGCTGCCCCATTCCACGGTGGCCACGAAGCGTTCCCCGACCGGGTGGGCGTCGCTGAGCCGGCGGTCGGCGGTGTCGGAGAAACCATAGGTCTGCACCCGCAGTCCGGGCCGCTCGCGGCGCATGGTGCGCGCCAGCGCGGCGGCGCCGGGATCATCGGCGCAGCAGATCAGCAGCCCGTCCTCGGGCAGCAGCCGGGCAAAGTCCTCGAACGCCCGGTGCACGGCCTCTGCGGTGATGTAGTGGTCCAGGTGGTCGGCTTCGATGTTGGTGACCACGATGACGTCGGGCCGGTAGTTCAAGAACGAGCCGTCGGATTCGTCGGCTTCGGCCACAAAGATCGAGCCCTGGCCCAGTTCGGCGTTCACCCCGAGGCTGGCGATGTTGGCGCCGACCGCGAAGCTGGGGCTGGTCCCGGCGGTGCGCAGCATGTGCGCGGTCAGCGCGGTGGTGGTGGTCTTGCCGTGGGTGCCGGCCACGGTGACCGTGTGGTGTCCGGCCATGGTGGCGGCCAGTCCCTCGGAGCGGTGCAGGATCCGCAGCCCGCGGGCGACGGCCTCATCGTATTCGGGGTTGCCCGGCTTGATGATCGAGGAGATGACCACCGTCTGCGCGTCCTGCAGGTTCTGTGGGTCGTAGCCGACGTGCACGCGCGCCCCGCGCTCTTCCAGCTCCCGCAGGACCGGCAGGTCCTTCGCGTCGCTGCCGGAGACCGTGACGCCGGCATCCAGCAGCAGCCGGGCCACGGCCGAGACCCCGACCCCGCCGATTCCCATCAGGTGGACCTTGCCCAAATCCGAGACCTTGTGCTGCATTTGCTGCGCCATTGCTACCCTTCCTCAGTGTTCTGCCCGCCGGCGGTGCCGGTGGTGTCCTGCCCGGCCGCGCCCGCTGCGATTTCCTCGATGACCAGGCGGGCCATCACCTCGGCCGCGTCGCGCCGGCCCTGCCCCGCCGCGGCCCGGGCCATCTCCTGCAGCCGCGTCGCGTCGGAGAGCAGCGGCAGCACGGATTGGCGCACGTAGTCGGGGGTGAAGTTGGCATCCTCGACCAGCAGCGCGCCGCCGGCGGCGACCAGTTCACGGGCGTTGAGTTTTTGCTCGCCGTTGCCGATGGGCAACGGCACCAGGACGGAGGGCACCCCGGCCACCGCCAGCTCGCACACCGTTCCGGCGCCGGAACGGCACACCATCAAATCCGCGGCGGCGTAGGCGTAGTCCATGCGGTCCACGTACTCCACCTGCGTGTACCCTTCGGCGCGCAGCGGCTGCCCGGAGTCATCAAGCACCGGCTTGCCGCGCCCGGTGATGTGCACGGTGTGGATCCCGGCCGCGGCCAGCGCCGGCAGGGCGGCGGCGATGGTCCGGTTGATGTTCACCGCCCCGGAGGAGCCGCCGGTGACCATCAGCACCGGGGCCTGGGTGTTCAGTCCAAAGTGCTGCCGGGCCTGCTCGCGCAGCGCCGCACGGTCCATGCGGGCCACGTTCGAGCGCATCGGCATCCCGATCTGTGTGGCGTTGGGCAGCCCGGTGCCGGCGAACGTCGTGGCCACGACCTTGGCGGTCTTGGCGCCCAGCTTGTTGGCCATGCCGGCCACCGAGTTCGCCTCGTGCACGAAGATCGGAAGCTTCAGGCGCCGGGCGGCCAGGTAGGCCGGGGTGCACACGTAGCCGCCCACCCCGATCAGCCCCTGGGCCTGTTGCTCGCGCAGGATCTTGGCGGCTTGGCGCACGGCGGCCGGGAAGGCGAACGGGAAGCGGAACAGGCTCGGGGAGATCGAGCGGGGCATGGGCACCTTGGGGATCAGTTCCAGGCGGTAGCCGGCCTCGGGCACCAGCCGCGTTTCCAGGCCCCCGGCGGTGCCGATCGCGGTGATCTGCGCGTCGGGACGCTCATCGCGGATCGCGTCGGCGATGGCGAGCATCGGTGAGATGTGTCCGGCGGTCCCCCCGCCGGCGACCACAAGTTTCATGGGCTCACTCATGATGCTGGGCTAACTCCTTGTGCTTGGTGGAGGCAGTGCGCGCACTGCCCGGATGGGCCGGATGGCGCACCGGCCGGGCGGCGGCTTTCACCCCGCCCGGGGCTGTGCCTTCTATTCTGCCGTCTTTGGCGCGGAAAGCGGGGCCTTGGGCTCGGCGCGTTTCTGGTCGCGCGCTGCCGAGAGCACATATCCCATGGCCAGGGTGACGGCGAGCATGGCCGAACCGCCGGAGGAAATGAACGGCAGCGGCACGCCGATCACCGGCAGCAACCCGCTCACGGTGCCCAGGTTGATGAAGGACTGGCCAATGACCCAGGCCATCAGGCAGGCCATCAGGATGCGGGTGTACAGGTCGGTGGCGCGCACCGCAATCCGGTACATGGCCAGGGCCAGCAGGCCGAAGAGGATCAGCACCAGCAGCACCCCCAGGAAGCCGAACTCCTCGCCCAGGATGGAGAAGATGAAGTCGTTCTGCGCCTCTGGCACATAGGACCACTTCATGCGCGACTGTCCCGGGCCGACCCCGAACCAGCCGCCGGAGGCGAAGGCCTGGATGCCCATGGAGGACTGGTAGCAGATCGCGTCCCCCGGGCCGCAGTCGATGCCCAGCCAGGCCAGGATGCGCGCACGGCGGTTTTCCGAGAGCATGACCATCCCGGAGACGCCGACCAGCCCGACCGCCCCGATGCCCAGCAGCAGCTTCATCCGCAGCCCGGCCATGAACATGGCGGTGGCGATGATCATGATCAGCACCAGGCCGGTGCCCACGTCGCGCCCGACCAGCACCAGGCCCAGGATGACCACCCCGACCGGGAAGGCGACCGGGATCATGATGTGCTTGTAGTCGTGCAGCAGTGACTGCTTCTTCTCCAGCATGTAGGCGGAGAACACGGCCAGCGCCAGTTTGGCGAACTCACTGGGTTGCATGCCGATTCCGGCCACGCGCAGCCAGTTGCGGTTGCCCAGCACGGTGTGCCCCAGCGGGGTGAAGGCCACCGCGAACAGCGCCACCCCGGCCAGCAGGATCGCCGGCACGGCGGCCTTGCGCAGCGTGGCGGGCTTGAAGAACTGCATGGCGAGCATCGCGGCGATGCCCACCCCGGCGAAGACCGCCTGGTTCAGGGCGACGGTGAACCCGTCCTGCCCGCGGGCGATGGCCTCCACCGAGGCGGAGGACTGCACCATCAGCACCCCGAAGACGGCCAGCGCGATCGTGGAGACCATCACCAGGGTGTAGTCGATCGATGCGCTGGTGCGGCTGCCGGACTCGATGCGCCCCAGTACCCGTTGCGGCCACGGGGGCCTGGGCTTGGTGCCGTTACGCGGTGTTGAGGTGCGCTTGTTCACCGGTGTCCTCCCCCGTTGCCTGTTGCCTGGTTAGTTGCCTTCTCCGCTCTCATCTGCCGGGTCCGGGGCTGCCGGATCGGTGGTGAGCGGGTCGTGTTCCATCAGATCACTGACCGCGCTGATGAACGCGTTGCCACGCTGCGCGTAGGAGGTGAATTGGTCGATGGAGGCCGCGGCCGGGGCCATCAGCACCGTATCCCCGGCGGTGGCCAGGGTGTGGGCCCGGCGCACCGCTCGGGTCATCACGGCCGGCCCGGCCGGCAGGGTTCCGTCCGCAGCGGTGGCGGCCGCGGTGATGTCCTCGACGGGGACCGCCGGGGCGTGCTTGGCCAGGGCCTGACGCAGGGCGTCGTTGTCGGTGCCGATCAGCAGCACGTGGCGCAGCCGCGCGGCGTGCTTGGCCACCAGCTGGTGGTAGTCCACGCCCTTGGAGACTCCCCCGGCGATCCACACCACCTTGGTGAAGGCGCTCAGCGAGGCGTCGGTGGCGTGCGGGTTGGTGGCCTTGGAGTCATTGATCCACAGGATGTCCTCGCGCCGGGCGACCGCCTGGATGCGGTGCGCCCCGGCGTCAAAGCCGCCCAGCCCCCGGGCCACGGCCTCGGCCGGCACCCCATAGGCGCGGGCCAGGGCCGCGGCGGCGGCGGCGTTCGCGGCGGTGTGCCGGGGAACAATTTCCCCGATCTGCTCCAGGGCGATCAGTTCCACCGCGGAGCTGTGCCGTTCCTCGATGAAGGCGCGGTCCACCAGCAGCCCCTCGACGATGCCCACCATGGACACCGCCGGGGTGTTGGTGGTGAAGCCGATGGCGCGGCAGCCCTCGATCACCTCGGCGTTTTCCACCATGGCGATCGTTTCTTCCTGCTCCACGTTGAAGATCGCGGCGATCTGGGTGCGCGCGTAGATCTTGGCCTTGTCGGCCTTGTACGCCTCAAAGCTGCCGTGCCAGTCCACATGGTCCTCGGCCAGGTTCAGCACCACGGAGGCCAGCGGGGAGATCGAATGGGTGAAGTGCAGCTGGAAGCTGGACAGCTCCACCACCAGGACCTCAAAGCCCTGCGGGTCGCGCACGGCGTCCAGGATCGGGGTGCCCACGTTGCCCACCGCAATCGCCTTCTTGCCGGCGGCCAGCAGGATCGATTCGGTCATGCCCACGGTGGTGGTCTTGCCGTTGGTGCCGGTCACCGCCAGCCACTTCGGGGCCGGGCGGCCGGCGCGGGTCTGCACCCGCCAGGCCAGTTCCACGTCGCCCCAGATCGGGATGCCGGCTTCCGCGGCCTCGGCCAGCACCGGGTGGCGCGGGTTCCAGCCAGGGGAGGCGATGACCAGCTCGGGCTGCTGCCCGTCCACCTGCGGCAGCCCGGTGACGTGCTCGGCCCCCAGCAGCACCTGCTGGGCCCCGACGATCTTCAGCGTGTCGGCGCGCTGCACGTTCACCGCGTCCTCGCGCCCGTCCACCACGGTGACCAGGGCGCCGAGTTCGATCAGGGTGTCGGCGGCGGAGAAGCCGGACAGGCCCAGGCCCGCCACGACCACGCGCAGGCCCTTCCAGTTCGCATCCCAGCTGGTTAATTCGTCCAGACGTTCACTCACAGTGCCACAACCCATTCAGAGTAGAAGAGCCCCAGCCCGGCGGCGACGAACAGCCCGGCCAAGATCCAGAAACGGACCACCACGTTCTCCTCGGACCAGCCGGAGAGCTCAAAGTGGTGCTGCAGCGGCGCCATCTTGAAGACGCGCTTGCCGCCGGAGAGCTTGAAGTAGCCGACCTGGATGATCACCGACAGGGCGATCATCACGAACAGCCCGGCGATGATGACCAGCAGCAGCTGGGTGCGCGAGAGGATCGCCATCGCGGCGACCGCGCCGCCAATGGCTAGCGAACCGGTGTCCCCCATGAAGATCTTCGCCGGCTTGGCGTTCCACCACAGGAAGGCGACCAGGGCGCCGGAGATTGTGGCGCCCAGCAGCGCCAGGTCCAGCGGGTCGCGCACGGTGTAGCAGACCTGGGCGGGGGTGGGGATGGTGCAGGCCTGGTTCTGCTGCCAGATGCCCATCAGGGTGTAGGCGCCAAAAACCATGATGGAGGCGCCGGTGGCCAGCCCGTCCAGCCCGTCGGTGAGGTTCACGCCGTTGGTGGTGGCGGTGACAATGAAGTTCGACCAGATCACGAACAGCACCAGCCCCAGCATCGGGCCGGCGAAGGCCAGGTCGATGTTGGTGTCGCGCAGGAAGGAGATGGCGGTAGAGGCCGGGGTCAGGCCCTTGTCGTTGGGGAACTGCAGGGCCAGCACGGAGAAGCTGACGCCCACCACGGCCTGCAGCACGATCTTCTGCCAGGCGCGCAGCCCCAGGGAACGCTTCTTGGCGATCTTGATGAAGTCATCCAGGAAGCCGACCAGGCCCATCCCGCCAAAGAGCAGCAGCACCAGCAGACCGCTGGGGGTGATGCCGGCGCTGGCCCGGCCCAGCAGGGCCAGTATGCCGTGGGTGGCGAAGTAGCTGATGAACACGCTCAGCACGATCACCACACCGCCCATGGTGGGGGTGCCGGACTTGACCGAGTGTGAGTTCGGTCCGTCGTCGCGGACGACCTGGCCGTATTGCTTCTTGGTCAGCAGGCGGATGTACAGCGGCATGACCACCATGGTCAGCACCAGGGCGATGCCTGCCCCCAAAATTAATGCGATCACGCTTTGCGGCCTTCCTTTACCTCTGCGGCAATCTCATCTCCGAGGAAACGCAGCCCCGCACCGTTTGATGACTTGAACAAGACAATGTCTCCGGGTTCCAGCTGCTCGTTCAGCAGCTGTCGTGCCTCGTCGAGGTCTTCAACGTAGTAGGCTTCCTCTCCCCAGCTGCCCTCCAGGACCGCCGAGTTGTAGGCCGGTTTGGCTTCACGGCCCACGACCACCAGCTTCTTGATGTTCATGCGCACGGCCAGGCGTCCGAGCTTGTCGTGCTCCAGCACCGAATCCGGGCCCAGTTCCAGCATGGAGCCAAGCACGGCCCAGGTTCGCCGGGCCACCCCCTGCTCGTTGGGCAGACCCAGTTCGGCCAGGGTGATCAGGGCGGCGCGCATCGAGTCGGGGTTCGCGTTGTACGCATCGTTGATGATGCTCACCCCGTCGGCGCGCTCAATGCGCTCCATGCGCCAGCGGCTGCCGGCCTGCAGGCCGTCGAGGGTCGCGGCGATCTGCGCCGGGGCCAGGCCCAGCACGTAGGCGGCGCTGGCTGCGGCGGTGATGTTGGTGACGTGGTGCCTGCCCAGCAGCCCGCTGGTGATCCGGTGGGTGGAGCCGTCCGGGAAGTTCAACACCAGGCTGAGCCGGCCGTTGGCGTCGGTGTCGGCCTCGCTCGCCCACACGGCCGCATTCGCCGGGGCCTGGTTGGCGGCACCGAAGTACTGCACCTCGGCTTCGGTGCGCGAGGCCATGCGGGCCACCCGCGGGTCCTCGACGTTCAGCAGCGCGGTCCCGTTGGCGGGCAGCGCCTCAACGAGTTCGCCCTTGGCCTTCTCGATGTTCTCCACCCCGCCGAACTCGCCGGCGTGGGCGCTGCCGACGCAGAGCACCACGCCCAGCTGCGGCTTGACCATGCCGGTCAGGTAGGTCAGGTGTCCGATCCCGGTGGCGCCCATTTCCACGACCAGGTACTTGGTCTCTTCGGTGGCGCTGAAGATGGTCAGCGGGACCCCGACCTCGCCGTTGTAGGAGCCGATCGGTGAAACGGTGGGGCCGGAGGTGGACAGCACGGCCGCCAGCAGGTCCTTGGTGGTGGTCTTGCCGGCCGAACCGGTGATGCCCACGACGACCGCGTCGTTGCGTTCCTTGAGGAACTCGACGATGTGGGCGGCAATCAGGCCCATCGCCTCCACCGCGTCCGGCACGATGATCGCCGGGTGCGGCTGACGCTGTTCGGTCAAGGTTTCGCGTTCGGCCAGGGCGGCGATCGCCCCGGCCTGCAGCGCCTGGTCGATGAAGGCGTGCCCGTCGGAGAATTCGCCGGGCTTGGCAACGAACAGCGCCCCAGCGCCGACCTCGCGCGAGTCGGTGGTGACGGAGCTGATGACCCCGGCCGGGTCCAGGCTCTGGCTCGCCCGACCGCCGGTGATATCAAGGATTTGTTGGATGGACAGTTCAATCATGGCATTTAGGACTTTACACTCAGGCGGGTTAGTCAATCGTCTGTGCGATCGGCGAAAGGGGCGTGAATCCGTGTTTCGACAGCGCCTGGGCCAGCTCCTGGCGGTCATCCAGCGCAACGTCGATTCCGGCGACTTCTTGGCTAACTTCGTGTCCGCGCCCGGCCACGAGGATGGCGTCGGCCGGGTTGGCCAAACTCACAGCGAACTCCACGGCGGCATCGCGTGGCGCGACGTTGTACAGCTTGACGCCGTGGCCGCCCGCGTCGATTTCCGCCTGAGCGCCGGCGGCCACCTGTTCGCGGATCTGCGCCGGGTCCTCGTCGTGCGGGTCGTCGTCGGTGACGATGACGATGTCGGCGTTGCGTACCGCCACCGCGCCCATGTCCGGGCGTTTGGTGGTGTCCCGTTCCCCGGTGGCCCCGAAGACGATGATGCGCCGTCCCCCGTCGCCCGGGCGCAGTGAACCCAGCGCCTTGATCAGCGCATCGGAGTTGTGGGCAAAGTCGACCACGGCCACCGGCTGCTCGCTGATGACCTGCATCCGCCCCGGCACCGACAGGGAAAGCGGGTCGTGGGCGTCAAGCACCTGCTGCAGCCGCTGGGGGTCGACCCCGCTGGCCAGGACCATGCACACGGCCAGGGCCGCATTGGCGACGTTGAACAGGCCCGGCAGCCCGGTGCGCAGCGCCAGGCGCTGTCCGTCCCGGTGGCGCAGTGTGAAGGCGTGGCCCAGCCCGCTGGGGGCCAGCTCCTCCACCACCCACTGGGCGGCCGGGCTTGCGGCGTCCAGGCTGAGCGTGGTCACCGGGACGCGGGCGTTCTCCGCCAGTTTGCGGCCGTACTGGTCATCGACGAGCACCACGGCCTGCTCGCAGCGTTCGGGTTCAAAGAGCCGGGCCTTGGTGGCGAAGTACTCTTCCATGGACCCGTGCAGGTCCAGGTGGTCCTGGGTGAGGTTGGTGTACCCGGCGACGGCGAACTTCAGCCCGGCCACCCGGTTGTAGCTCAGCGAGTGGCTGGAGACCTCCATGGCCACCGCCTGCACGTCCTGCTCCCCCATCCGGGCCAGCAGGCCGTGCAGCTGGGTGGATTCGGGGGTGGTGAGCACACTGGGGATAATGCGCCCGCGAACGGACATTTCGATGGTGCCGATCAGCCCGGTGTTGCGGCCCAGGGCCTCCAGCAGGGAGCGGATCATGAAGGTGGTGGTGGTCTTGCCGTTGGTGCCGGTGACCCCGAAGAGCTCCGGTGTGCCGGCATCGGTGCCGTAGACGGCGGCGGCTGCGGTGGCGGCGATGGCCCGCACGTCCGGGACGATGCCCACCGGCACCTGGGCCTGGCTGCCGATCAGCTCCTGCCCGGCGGCGTCGGTGATGACCGCCAGCGCCCCATTGGCCAGGGCGTCGGGGAGGAACTGGGCACCGTGGCGCTTGGCCCCGGAAATCGCCAGGAACACGTCCCCGGGCTGCACGGTCTGCGGGTTCAGGCTCACGCCGGTCAGTTCCAGGTCCTGCCCGGCGCCGGAGGTGCTCTGCGCCTGCACGGCGGCGCACAGTCGGGCCCAGGAGATCGCCGTGCGGGCCGTGGGGCGCAGGTGGCGTTCGAGCTCGCGCGGTGATTCCGGCTGGTGGTTTACCAAGGTTTCTTCTGTTCCTTACCGACAAAGACGTTATAGGTATCGGGTTCCGTGGAGGACGGGGGCACGTTGAACGTGTTCAGCGTGTGGCTCATGACCTCGGTGAAGGTGTCGGCCACCGAGAAGTTGCGCCAGTTGCCCTTGGGCCGATACATGGTGGCAACGACCACGAACTGCGGATCATCCAGCGGGGCGACCCCGGCGAAGGAATAAGTGTAGCCGTCGTAGCCCCCGGATTCGCCGGCGGCCTGACCGGTACCGGTCTTGCCTCCCACGCGGTAACCCGGAATCTTCATTTTAGTACCGGTGCCCTCTTCGACGACCGATTCCATGAGTTTGAGCATCTCTTGTGCTGTTGACTTCTTCACAACCCGGGTGTTCTGCCCGGCTTCGGGCTTCTCCTCGGTGCCGTCGGGGTTGACGTAGCTCTCAATCAGGCTCGGCGGGATGCGCACCCCGCCGTTGGCCAGGGTCTGGAAAATGGAGGCGGTGTGCAGAACGGTCTGCGAGTAGCCCTGGCCGAACATGGTGGTGTACTGCTGACGGCGGTCCCAGGCCTTGGGCTCGGCCAGCAGGCCCTTGCTGGCCCCGTTCAAGCCAAGCTGGATTGCGTCACCCAGCCCGAACTTGCGCATGTACTCGTAGCGTTCCTGGTTGCTCATCTTTTCGCCGACCATCACCGTGCCGGTGTTGTAGGAGCGGGCGAAGATGCCAGAGACAGTCATGTCATAGGTGGCGTGCGGCAGGGAGTCGTTGATGGTCTCCTTGCTCACCGTGTACTTGTTCGGCACCCGGAATTCGTCGGTGGGCTTGACCTTCCCGGCGTCGACGGCCGCGGCGAAGGTGGCGGCCTTGCCGGTGGAGCCGGGCTCGAAGGCGCGGGTGATGGACACCGAGCGGCGGAACTCCCCGGGGGTGGCCCCCGGATTGTTCGGATCCAGCTGGGCGGAGTCCCCGATGGCAAGGATCTTGCCGGTCTTGACTTCCTGCACCACGACCGAGACCCATTCGGCGTTGAATTCAGCGCGCTTCTTCTCGGCTTCGCGCTGGGCGACGAAGTTGATGTCCGAGTCAATGGTCAGCTTCACGTCCTGGCCGTCCACGGCCGGGACTTCCTCGCTGTCGGCGACGGCGATGCGCACCCCGTCGGCCCCCACTTCAATCTTGCGGCTGCCGTCGGTGCCGCGCAGGCGCTGCTCCTGGCTCAACTCAAGGCCCTCGGCACCGACCACGGACGTCTGGTCCTCGGAGTTACGCACGAAGCCAAGGAGCGGTCCGGCGATGACACCCTGCGGGTACTGGCGCTCACTGCGCAGCTGGGAGATCAGGCGCGGAACCCCGACTTCCATGACCTCGTTCTTGATCTCGGGGGTAACGCCCTTGGCGACAACCACGTACCCCTTGGGCTTTTCCCCGTCCTCGGGACGGATCGCATCGGAGACCTGCTCGACATCCTGGTCCAGGATTTCGGCGATCTCCTTGGCGGCCTGCTCGTAGGTGATCTTTTCGCGCTCATTCGATCCGTCGCGCTTCTTGCGCGAGATCATGTCCTTCTGCTCGCGCTGGTCGATCACCAGGTCGTAGCGGTCCACGCTGACAGCCAGCGTGGTGCCGTTGCGGTCGACGATCGAGCCGCGGGTCGGGGTGATGACCTGTTCGCGCATGCGGTTGTCCTGCGCGGTCTGGGCAACCTGTGCGGCATTGATGCCCTGGACATAGAACAGCCGACCGGCGATGGCCAACAGCGCGGCCAGGGACAGGATGAGCACCAGCCGCATCCGGCGCTTCGCTGTATCAATGCTCGTTGGGTTCACGCTCCAGCTCTTTCCCCTCAACTTCATTTCCGACAGCGAATCCTGCCGCCATATTCAAGCTTAGAAAGCGATTCCTAGTTTGCCGGGGATTTGATCGACGGTGCCGGGATCGAGCCGCCGTTCAGCTCCTTGTCCTCGAATACCGGGCGGCCGTCGCTGCCCTTCTCACGTGCCGTTTCCTCGGCGGCCGGGGTCTTGGAGGATTCCTTGGGCTCGCTTTGCTGTGGCGCGTCGGATTCGGCCTTGGCTTCACCGGCCTCCGCTTCGCTGGAGGAGCCGGCCGTGGCTTCCTTTTCCTTGTTCGCCTTGGCCACGCGGGCGCTTTCGGCGTCATCGCTGGCCTTGGAGCGGATGTTCTCCCCCGGCAGCGGCAGGCTTGCATAGTCGGCGTGCGCGGCGGCGTCCTTGGAGGCCGATTCGGCTTCCTTGCTGATCTTGCCGTCTTCCAGGTCAACCAAACCCGGGGCGGCCGGGGCCACCAGCCCAAGTTCCTTGGCGCGCTTGGCCAGGGTCTGCGGGGCGGCCAGGGACTGCGCTTCCTTCAGCAGGGCCTGATTTTCCTGTGACAGCTCGCGTTCCTGATGACGCAGCGACACCATTTCGTACTGACGCTGGGCCACTGAGGTGTTCAGCAGAACCAGGGTGACGATCACCGCGAAGGCCAGCAATGCGAGCGCCGAGACCATGACCACCAGCGGGCGACGGCGCTTCGGGCTGGTATTGGGCACCAGGGACAACGTCGTGCGCTGTTTCGGATCAACGAACGGAACTTCGCTGGCGGCCACCGGTTCGGGGCGCGCCGATTTGGCAGTGGCGCCCTCAACCACGGGTTGGGCAGTCATAGCTGCGGTCCTCGGCAGACGCCGCGGGGCACGTTGGCTCATGCTAGCTCCTCTTCAGGATGCGCTCCACGGCCCGCAGGCGGGCCGAGGCGGCGCGAGGGTTTTCAGCGATTTCCTGTTCACTTGGCTTCTCGGTCCCCTTGGTGAGGACCTTGAATTCCGCTTTGTGCTCTTCGAGCTCAACGGGGAACCCCGGGGGTGCCGAGGACGTTGAACCCTGCACAAAAAATCTCTTGATGATCTTGTCTTCCAGCGAGTGGTAGCTCATGACCACAATTCGGCCACCCACGTTCAGGGCGCGCATGGAGGCCGGAATGGCGCGCTCAAGCACATCAAGCTCCTCGTTGACCGCGATGCGCAGCGCCTGGAAGGTTCGTTTGGCCGGATGACCGGAGTTGCGGGCAGCGGCTGCGGGAACCACTGAGCGGATGACCTCCACCAGCTGGGCTGTCGTGCTGATGCGCGCGTCCTGGCGCTGCTGAACAATGGCCGAGGCAATACGCCCGGCGAACTTCTCTTCGCCCCATTGGCGGATGATCCGCTGCAGCTCACCGCGGTCCAGGTCGTTCACCAGGTCCTCCGCGGTGGGTCCCACAGAGGTGTCCATGCGCATATCTAAGGGGGCGTCGTATGAGTACGCGAATCCGCGTTCCCGCTCGTCCAGCTGCAGTGAAGAGACACCGAGGTCAAAGAGCACCCCGTCAATGCCGGTAAAGCCAAGGTCCTGGACCACGTCCGCGATTTCGTCGTAGACCGCGTGGACCAGGTCGATGCGGTCGGCGAAGGGCTCAAGACGGGCTCCGGCCAAGGCCAGCGCTTGTTCGTCACGGTCCAGCCCAATGAGGTGTACGTTCTCGAAGCGTTGCAGGATGGCCTCTGAATGCCCTCCCATGCCCAGCGTGCAGTCCACGACGACGGCGCGGCGGTTCTCCGCATTGGCCCGCTCAATACCCGGAGCGAGCAAGTTCAGGCAACGGTCCTTAAGGACGGGAATATGCCGCTCGGATGTTGGACGTTCTTCGCCGCTAACCGGCATAGTGCCCCCTTTCGCCGTGTCGTGTGCTGGGATCAGATCCCCCTCCAACCCAAAAGCCGGTGTTCGGTTCTGGCTCCGGGGAAGTGAAGCCAGGGCCGAACCGCCTTGAGATGGCTGGAGATCTCATCCCAGCTGTGCCCCCATGGTTCGTAAAACTACTTATCCAAGTCCTGGAAGTTCGTCTTCATCGGTATCGGAGAAGGCCTCTTCCTGCTGCTGCAGGTAGTCCTGCCACGCCGTGGTGTCCCAGATCTCCACGCGGTTGCCTGCACCGATGACCGTGACCTCACGGTCCAGCCCGGCGTAGGAACGCAGCATCGAAGGAATGGTGACCCGGCCCTGCTTATCCGGCACTTCGTCCGACGCCCCGGACAGAAATACACGTGCATAGTCTCGAGCCCGCCGGGATGAAAGAGATGCCTGCGCGAGCTGCTCGTGCTGCTTCTCAAATTCCCGTTGGCTAAAGACGTAGATGCACCGTTCCTGCCCGCGGGTCAGAACCAGTCCATATGACAGTTCCTCGCGGTATTTAGCAGGAAGAATCAACCGCCCCTTGTCATCGAGACGCGGTGTATAAGTTCCAAGGAACATACACACCGCCTTTCGCATGAAGTGGTGATTCCGCCATCTTCCTCTACTGTCCTCCACTTTACTCCACCACTCCCCACTGTCAACGCGAGCGGAAGTGTTTTAGCTCAGTAATAGAGAAATAATCCGCGGGATTTCGGGCTAGTTTCGCAGGGGTGGACGGTGGAGGGATTTGGGCTGTTTTGACCCAGGGCGTGGCTCCTATCCCCTCTCACACCCCGATTTCGCGCGAAATTCGCTGGCCCGGAGGAGCAGTGGAGGAAAGTGGGGGAAGATTACCCGGAGCGGTGGAGAGTGGTGCAGAACACGCGAAACACGGCGGGTTAGGACAACCTTGGAATCTACTTAGAGTTCGTTACTCGCTAGCTGACGCAGGACCGCCGGCACGGCGCCGGCAACGGCCATGGCATTGGGGTTTGTGCAGCCTCGCCGGCGCAGTTGGTCAGAGCCGCCCAGCAAGAGGGTTAAAACGAAAAGGCACGATCCATTGGATCGTGCCAATTGCTTCGGGAAGCTCTAGCTATCCCGCTGGTCCCGCTTACGCTGGTTCCACTTTTCTTCAAGACCGCTCATGAACTGGGAGCTGCCGCGGTTGGCGGTCTTTGATCCGCTCTTCAGCGGATTTCCTCCCAGCTTACCCTTGGCGGACTTCTTCAGTGCCAGGGCTACGCCTGCAAACATGACCGCGAAACCGATCACGCCCACCACGATCAGTTGTTGGGAGATTCCGAAGATCAGCGCCCCCAATCCGACAATGAAGATCAGGGCGCCAAGAGCGATGTTGCGGGTCGACAGGCGTCCGCTATTGCCGGGAGCTTTCATGTTGGAAGCGAAGCGACGATCTTCATGCAGCTGCTTTTCAAGCTGCTCCAGCAGACGTTGCTCATGCTCAGATAGTGGCATCGTCTTCTCCTTCCAAGTCCCTGCGTGACGACCGACTCCGTCCTCACCCAGTAGAACGGTTTACCGCAAGATTTTGTTCCCCGCGGGAAATCTCCTACGTATCTCTAAGGATAGTCTTTTTAGACTCGAGGCTGCTAGTTCAGCCGTTGCGCTGTTAATAAGACTTAGTCTCAGCGATGCGGTCCAGGTGTCATGAGTCAGTTGAAGACGGGCCTTTGGGTCGCAATAGCCGCGCTGGAGTGAGCCGCTGGGATGGGAACTTCAGCGCGATGCTGTCAGCGATCTTTTCCGCTTCACGGGTCTTCTCGTCAATCGGATCCAAGGACAGCTGCACTCCCTGGGTTTCCTGCCCGAGCCGTTCTGCCCTAACCCCCACCAGACGCACTGCTTGCGGCAGTGGCAGCAGACGGCGGAACAGTTCAAGCACGCCGTTAGTCAGAGCCGAGGGAGAATCCGTGGCTGCCGCCAGCGTTTTGGAACGATTAACCGTGGTGAAGTCCTGGTACTTGATCTTGATGGCCAGCGCCTCGGCCAGCTTTCCAGAGCGGCGCAGGCGTTGGGCAACCTTGTGGCTGAGCACCACCAGTTCATCTTCCAAAAGCTTTAACTCGCTCTGGTCCGAATCAAAGGTGTGTTCGGCCGAGAGCGACTTTTCCTGCCGCACGGGAACCACTTCGCGGTCGTCGACCCCCCGGGACAAGCGGTGCAGGTTGCGGCCATGCTCGCCAAATTTTTGCACCATGACATTTTCCGGGTACTGGGCCAGCTGCTCCACGGTTTCAATCCCTGCCCGATGCAGCTGCTCCAGGGAACGCTTCCCCACGCCCCACAGCGCAGAGACCGGCAATTGATGCAGAAATTCAACGGTGCGCTGCGGTGCCACGACCACCAGGCCGTTGGGCTTGGCATGCTCCGATGCCAACTTAGCCACGAACTTATTGCGGGCGATCCCGACGCTGGCCGGAAGCCCCAGCTCATCCTTGAGGTACTGCTTGATCTGCTGGGCGATCCGCACCGGGCCGCCCAGGCGCCGCATGCTGCCGGTCACGTCCAGGAACGCCTCGTCAATGCTCAGCTGTTCGACCAGAGGGGTAATCGTGGAGAAGTACTGCATGATCTTGGCGGAAATCGCAGAATAACTGTGATGGTTCGGTTCCACGATGGTTGCATTCGGGGCCAGGCCCATCGCCTGGGACATCGGCATTGCCGAATGAACTCCCAGGGCCCGGCAATCGTAGGATGCTGAAAGCACGACGCTGCGCCCCTGCGGGTGCCCAACAATCACCTGCTTGCCCGCTAGCTCTGGGCGAGACAGCAGTTCCACTGACACGAAGAAGGCGTCCATGTCCACGTGCAAAATCGCCCGCTCAGCCTTATCAGTCATGGCTTAAGTTTACCGGTGCGTACCGACAAATTGACGAGTTCTTCCGGTGCCCGTCCAGCATCTTTCCGCTGGCCGTGAATTCCTCACCCGCAACGTGCGCCAACCCGGCGAGACGGTAGAGTGGATGTAATCTCTTTCCCTCGTCATACAGAGAATTGGAACCGAATGTCGCTGCCCCAGTCCATTGTTGCCCAAGCGCCTGAAGCTGAAGAGCTCACCCGGACTTACACGCAGCGGTTAACCGCAGAATTGGACTCATTCCTTGAGGCCAAAGCGGCCGAGGTAGGCTCCATTACCGCCAGCGCCGTGGCCTTGGTTGACGCCATTAAGGCCCTAACCCGCGGGGGCAAACGACTGCGGCCGGCTTTCGCCTTCTGGGGATTCATTGGAGCTGGCGGGGACGCGATGGACGATGACATCGTGAAGGTGGGTGTTTCGCTGGAGCTCTTTCAGGCGGCCGCGCTGATCCACGATGACCTAATTGACCGTTCCGATACACGACGGGGACAGCCCAGCGTGCACAAGCGCTTCGAGGCGCAGCACCGTGAGGCCGGACTGAGCGGTGATGCGGCCCATTACGGTGGGGCCAGCGCAATCCTGGCGGGAGATCTGTGTCTGTCGCTAAGCGAAGAGGTGTTCGCCTCGGTAGCCTCCGCAACTGCCGATACTCGTCGCATTTTCAATCGGATGCGCACCCAGGTCATGGCCGGTCAGTACCTGGACATTCTGGAGGAATCGGCTGGGTCGGCTTACGACCCGACCGAAGCGGTCAAGCGGGCGCGCACGATCGTGCGCTACAAGTCGGCGAAGTACTCCACGGAGAATCCCTTCCTCCTGGGTGGGGCTCTTGCCGGCGCCAGCCCGGACTTGTTGGATTCCTATCAGGCCTTCGCGCTACCCCTGGGTGAGGCATTCCAGTTGCGGGATGACGTCCTGGGCGTATTTGGTGATCCCTCGATCACCGGCAAGCCGGCAGGCGACGACCTGCGCGAGGGCAAGCGCACGGAAATGATCGCGCACGCCATGCTCCTGGCCTCCGATGCGGAACGCCAACTAATCACCGAGCGCCTTGGCGCGCCCGACCTCAGCGACGATGAGGTACTGCACATCAGCTCAATCCTCAAGGAATGCGGTGCGTTGAAGGCCACCGAACAGAGCATTGAGGAGTTGACCGCCACCGCGTTGACCGCGATGGAGCGGATCCCGGTTGCACCCCTGGCGGTCGCTGGCATGGCCCTGCTTAGCGATGCCGTGACCAAACGCATCAAGTGATTACTATTCGATAAAGGCCGACTGATACAACTACGGATGCCTGAGGAGCATAAAAAATCCGTTGCCCTCCTCGGGGCAACGGATTTTTGTTCTGTTCGGCGTGATTACCAGGCCATGGCCTGGGCACGACGACGAATTTCGGTCTTGCGTCCCTGACGCAGTGCTTCCATCGGCGTCCCGGGCAGGGTGTCGTCCGGCGTAAAAAGCCAGCGGAGAGCTTCCTCGTCCGAGAAGGCAGCGTCGCGCAGCACCGTTAGGGTTCCCTTTAGGCTGTCTACAACTTGCCCGTCCATGACAAATTCTGCGGGAACCGAACGCACCGGAGGTTCCCCGATGCGAACCGCGATGATTTTTCGATCGTCGATGAGCCGGTGTACCTGACGAATATCGGTGTCCAAGGCCTCTGCCATGTCCGGCAGGTTCAGCCATTCCCCAATGAGATTCTCTAGTTCTTTCACGCTTTAAGGGTCGCACACTCCACGGGAGTTGTGTTCGCATAATGAAAACTTGAGGAAAACCTGACCCATTGGTTTCCTTGCGCCCCACTAGTAGTGTAAATTTTCAGATATCACTTTGATAACAATTGCAACACAATCCACAACAACATCATGCTCGTCGTGGAAAGGGTTGCTCAGGTCTCATCGACTCCTTCAATTGAGGAAAAATACATGCCCCAAGATTCGATTCGTGTCACCAAGCATGCGTTGAGTGCCGTCGCTGGTGCAGCAATTCCGGCGGTTGTCCTGGGCAGCCTTGCCGCAGCCCCGGCCCAGGCCTCGCAAGTAGAGTTGACCAAATCCTCCGTCTTGACGCCCAAGAGCGTTTCCCCCCAGACGGTGAAGATCGCTGAAGAACACATCAAGGCCCACCTGTTGGCCTCGCGAATCCCTACCCTGGGATTGCCCGCGCAACGGCAGGTCAAGGAGATTAAGGTGCCGTCGGGCGCTTCGTTGTGGAGCCTGGCTCGCGAATACGATTCCTCGGTCTCCGAACTGAAGAAGATCAATGACCTAGACAGCGACCTGATCCGCGAGGGCCAGAAGCTGAAGGTTCCAGGCAAGAATTCCTCGTCTGAGAAGAAGACCGCGAAGAACACCCGCGGCGCGGCCAGCAGCGAAAGCTACACCGTGAAGGCCGGAGACACCATGGGCCACATCGCCCACCGCCTGGACATCTCCCTCCCCGAGGTCCGCAAGGCCGCAGGAAACCCCTCCGGCGACCGCATCTACGTCGGACAGAAGCTGAACTTCGGCGGCTCCTCAACACCATCCAAGAGCAGCCCCAAGAAGGACAGCGGCAAGACCACCGGCGGCAGCTACACCGTGAAGTCCGGGGATACCCTGGGTGCGATCGCGGCCCGCAACGGGATCAGCCTGAGCAAGCTGATGAGCATGAACAACTTGTCCTCCAAGTCGCTGATCTTCCCTGGTGACAAGCTCAAGCTCAGCGGCTCGGCCCAGTCCTCCTCGCCGAAGCCGACCTCGCAGTCGAATAGTGCCCCGAAGTCGAGCGGCACCAGCAGCTACAGCGTCAAGTCCGGCGATACCCTCGGCGGCATTGCTGCCAAGCACGGGATTTCGCTGAGCCGTCTGCTGGATCTGAACCCAGAGGTCAGCACCCAGACTCCGTTGCAGATCAACACGAAGCTGAAGATTTCTGGTTCCTCGGTAAAGCCGAACGCGGGCGTGAAGCCGACACAGAAGATCGGCAACACCTTCGCCGGGCGCACTTATCCTGATGCCACTGTGCGCAGCGCCAATGAGAACAAGGCCTACTTGGATTCGATCTCGGTTCCCAGCCGCTCCGAGATGCAGGCTCTGATCCGCAGCACTGCCAAGAGCATGGGGGTTGACCCGGCCCTGGCCCTGGCCCACGCCCAGCAGGAATCCGGTTTCAACCAGCGCGCGGTCTCCCCCGCCAACGCCATTGGAGCCATGCAGGTGATCCCGAGCACCGGTGAATGGATGTCGGGCATGGTGGGGCGCAAGCTGAACCTGTTGGATCCGCGGGACAACGTCGCGGCCGGCGTTGCCACCATCAAGTACAACCTCGACAACGCCGAGAGCTTGGACCACGCCATCGCCGCGTACTACCAGGGCCTGGGCGGGGTGCGGAAGTACGGGATGTATTCCGACACCAAGGTTTATGTCGCCAACGTCAAATCCCTGATGAAGCAGTACCGCTAGTCGGTGGCCGGGTGCCGTGTTCTGCCAGAACGGGGGCACGGGGCCTGGCTAACCGGCACGCCGCATGACTAAGGCGGGTGAATCCATTATGGATTCACCCGCCTTAGTCATGCGCGGTATCGGCTCGCAGCGTTAGTGGGCGTTGCTGCGCAAGTCCAGCGGCATCTCAATGACCACTTCGGTGCCCTGGTTCGCTGCTTGGTTCCAGTGGATTTCGCCGCGCAGCTCGCTGGTAACCAGGGTGCGCACGATCTGCAGTCCCAGACCCTCGCTGTACTCCCCCTCGGGCAACCCATGGCCGTTGTCGCTGACCGTGACTCGCAACCACTTGTGGCCGTCCCGGCCCAGGTATCGTTCGGCCAGTAGCCGCACTTCCCCGTCACGGCCGGCCAGCCCGTGTTCCACTGCGTTGGTGGCCAGTTCGTTGATGACCAGGGACAACGGGGTGGCCAGTTCGGCCGGCAGCATCCCGAATTCCCCTTCGCGCACGGTGCGAACCCGCTGGCTCGGACTGGCGATTTCAACGATGAACCGGAACTGTCGGTCCATCAGGTCATCAAATTTTACGGTTTCGTTCAAACCCTTGGACAGGAAATCGTGTACCGAGGCGATGGTTGAGACCCGGCGCATGGCCTGTTCCAGACCCTGTTTGCCCTCGGCCGAGTTCATGCGCCGGGACTGCATGCGCAACAGCGCGGCCACCGTCTGCAGGTTGTTCTTCACCCGATGGTGGATTTCGCGAATGGTGGCGTCCTTGGTGACCAGTTCCTTTTCCCGCCGGCGCAGCTCGGTCACATCCCGGCACAAAACCAGGGATCCCCAGCGGCGGCGTTCGTCGCGCAGCGGGATGGCACGCAGCGAAATGTTCACCCCGCGGTACTCCATTTCGGTGCGCCACGGCATTTTGCCCTGGACCACCAGCGGCAGGGTTTCGTCAATAACCCGCCTGTCGCTGACCAGTGCCATGGTCAGGTCCGACAGCGACTGGCCCTGCAGTACCTCGGCGGCTCCGAGCCGGCGAAACGCCGACACCGCGTTGGGGCTGGCGTATTCCACCACCCCGGCGGCGTCCATCCGGATGAAGCCGTCGCCTACCCGCGGGGCGCCGCGCCGTGACCCGGTCGGGCTGGCGAAGTCGGGCCAGAGCCCGAGGGTGCCCATGGTCAGCAGGTCATCGGCGCTTTGCCGGTAGACCAGTTCCAGGTTGGAGGGGGTGCGGCTGGAGGCCAGGTCGAAGTGGGAGGTGATGACCGCGACCTTCCGTCCCTGGCGGACCAGGGGGACGGCCTGGACTGTACTCTGCCCGGCCAGGTCGGCCGGGTGCTGCACGGAACGCTGTAACTGCCCGGTGGCCCAGGCCTCGTCCACCATGATCCGCAGGTCCTTGCGGATCCGCTCCCCGACGAAGTCGGTGTGGAACGCGGTGTGCGAGGTGGAGGGCCGCACGTGCGCCAGGGCCACGTAGGACCCGTCCCCGGTGGGGAACCAGAGCACCAGGTCGGCGAACGCAAGATCGGCGACCAGTTGCCAGTCCCCCACCAGCAGATGCAACCAGTCCTCATCACCGGGCCCGAGCTGAGAATTTTCGCGCAGTTGCTCGGTGATGAGGGCCATGGTGTGTTACTTCCTCCGGACGATGGAACGCAGCAGGCGAAGTGCGACGGACAGCGAGGCCATGTCGTCGCGTTCCAGGTTGTTGACCTCCTGGAACATGTTCTTCGCACGATCAAGGTTAGCCGTGTTGGCTTCCTCCCAGGCCGCAACACGCGCGTCGGCGTCCTGCAGGTCTCCGGCCGCGTCCAGCACGTCCCCGGTCATGTCAATGATCGTGGAGTACAGGTCATCGCGCAGCGCGGCACGGGCCAGTGCCTTCCAGCGGTCGGTGCGCGGCAGCGCGGTGATCCGGTTCAGCAGGGCGTCGACCTCGAACTTGGCGTACAGCGCGAAGTAGGTGGTGGCCACCTGCTCGGTGTCGGCGTCGTTGCGGAAGATGTAGTCGGCGATGTCCAGCAGGGCATAGGACTCGAACTGTCCGGCCCAGTGGATCGCCTGCTCCTCGGTCAGCCCGTGCTGGATGGCATCTTCACGCCAGGTGGCGAAGCGGGCGGCATCCACCCCGCGCAGCAGCTGCGGCAGCTGGGCGCGCAGCTTCTGCACCTTGGCGGCGTAGCGTTCCACCATTTCCCCGACGCTCAGTTCCAGGTCCACATGGTTCAGGAACCAGCGGGTGGTGCGGTCCAGCAGACGGCGCAGGTCGTGGTGCTGGCGCGACCAATAACCGATGTCCTGCCCGGCCGGCTGCAGGTTGATTTCCTGGAACCAGCGTTCGTACTCGTAGATCTCCCGCAGCGCGCAGAAGACCTTGGCGATCTGCGCCTCGGTGGCCCCGGTTTCCTCCATGGCGCGGAAGATGTAGGTGATGCCGCCGATGTTCACGATTTCGTTGGCCACCACGGTCGCCACGATCTCGTTGCGCAGCGGATGGCTGTCCAGTTCTTCCCCGAACCGCTCGGAGAGCTGGCTCGGGAAGTAGCGCTTGAGGGTGGCGAAGAAGTAGTCGTCCTCGGTCAGGTCCGATTCGGCCAGCGCCTGGGCCAACTGGATCTTCGCGTACGCGGTGATCACTGCCAGTTCCGGGGTGGTCATGGATCCGCCCGAAGCGCGCCGGGCCTCCAGTTCGCTGTTCGAGGGCAGGAACTCCAGCTCACGGTTCAGATCCGCGTGCTCCTCCAGCCAGTCCATCAGCCGTTCGTAGGCCGGGGTCCAGGTCTTGGCCGCGTGCTTTTCGTTCAGCAGCAGCACGTTCTGGTTGAAGTTGGTCTCCAACACCAGGTCGGCGACGTTGTCGGTCATCGAGATCAGGAAGTCCGCACGCTCGGCAGGGTCGATGGCCCCGGCCTTGACCTGGCGGTCCACGAAGATCTTGATGTTCACCTCGCGGTCGGAGGTGTCCACGCCGGCCGAGTTGTCAATGGCGTCGGTATTCAGGATGACCCCATTGGCCGCGGCCTCGATGCGGCCACGCTGGGTCATGCCCAGGTTGCCGCCCTCACCGATGATGCGGGCCTGCACCTGGCGTCCGTCCACGCGGATGGCGTCGTTGGCGCGGTCCCCGACCTGGCCGTGGCTTTCGGTGCTGGCCTTGATGTAGGTGCCGATGCCGCCGTTGTACAGCAGGTCGACCTTGGCCGAGAGGATCGCCTTGAGCAGGTCGTTGGGCGCCATCGCGGTGGTGTCATCGGGCAGGCCGAGCAGCGCGCGGACTTCGGCGCTGACCGGCACCGACTTCAGCGACCGGGAGAATACCCCGCCGCCGGCGGAGATCAGGTCCTTGTTGTAGTCGGCCCAGCTGGAGCGCGGCAGGTCGTAGAGCCGCTGGCGTTCGGTGAAGGCCGCCTCGGGCTCCGGGTTCGGATCCAGGAAGATGTCGCGGTGGTCGAAGGCGGCCACCAGCTTGATGGTCTTGGTGCGCAGCATGCCGTTGCCGAACACGTCACCGGACATGTCTCCGATGCCCACGGCGGTGAACTGTTCGCTTTGCGAGTCCACGCCGATTTCGAAGAAGTGGCGCTTGACCGATTCCCAGGCACCGCGGGCGGTGATGCCCATGCCCTTGTGGTCGTAGCCCACCGAGCCGCCCGAGGCGAACGCGTCGCCCAACCAGTGGCCCTTTTCCTCGGAGATTGCGTTGGCGGTGTCGGAGAAGCTCGCGGTGCCCTTGTCGGCGGCGACCACCAGGTAGGTGTCATCCCCGTCGCGGCGCACCACGTCCACCGGCGGCACCACCCGCTGGCCCTGCTCATCGGTGATGACGTTGTCGGTCAGGTCCAGCATGGTGCGGATGAAGATCCGGTAGGAGGCCTTGCCCTCCTCCATCCAGGCGCCGCGGTCCACGGCCGGGTTCGGCAGCTGCTTGGCGTAGAAGCCGCCCTTGGCGCCGGTGGGCACGATCACCGAGTTCTTCACCATCTGCGCCTTGACCAGGCCCAGCACCTCGGTGCGGAAGTCTTCGCGGCGGTCCGACCAGCGCAGGCCGCCACGGGCGACGGCGCCGAAGCGGAAGTGCACGCCCTCCACGCGCGGGGAGTACACCCAGAACTCGTGCTTGGGGCGTGGGAACGGGGCGAAGTCGATCTCGTTCGGGGCCAGCTTGAAGCCCAGCGCGTGCCCGGCGGCATAGTAGTTGGTGCGCTTGGTCGCCTCGATGACCTTCACGAAGCGGCGCAGCAGCTTGTCGGCATCCAGGGTCGGCACGCTTTCCAGGGCCGCGCTGATCTTCTGGTGGGCTTCCTCGCGGGCCGCCTCGGACTCCTCGGCCGAGAGCTTCGGGTCGAAGATGGCGTGGAAGAGGCTCACGATCCCGTGGGTGACCTCGGCGTTGGAGACCAGGGTGCTGGCGATGAAGTCGGTGGAGTTCGGAACCCCCAGCTGCAGCAGGTAGTGGGCGTAGGCGCGCAGCATGGCCACTTCGGTCCAGTGCAGTCCCTCGCGCAGCACCAGGGCGTTCAGCTCATCGGATTCGGCGGCGTTGCGCACCACCGCCGAGTAGGTTTCGGCCAGCAGGTCCTGGACGGCGGAGAAGTCGATGTCCTCATCGACCTTCAGGCCCAGGTCGTAGATGTAGCGCTGTTCGCCGTCCTGCGGCTGCAGCTCGAAGGGCCGCTCGTCCACGACTTCCAGGCCCAGGTCCTGCAGCACCGGCAGGATGCGCGAGAGCATCAGCGGACGGTTGACGTAGATCTTCATCCGGACGCTGACCGGGCTGTCCTCATGCTCGTCGGTCGGGGCGTAGAAGGAGACGACCGGGCCTTCCTGGGCCGGCTCATCGAGCTGGGCCAGGCGTTCAATGTCCGCCAGCGCATCCTCGATCTCGAACTGGACCTTGTAGGACTCGGGGAAGGCCTCGGACCAGGACCGGGCCAGGTTGCGGGCCTCGTTGGCTTCCAGGCGCTCGTGGGCCGCATCGTGCACCGCTTCACCCCAGGAACGCACCGCGTTGGCGATGCGGGTCTCCAGGTGCTTGCGGTCCACCACCGGGGCCAGGCCGTGGCGCTGCAGACGGATCCGGTAGAACAGGCGGATCAGAGCCGAGTCGCTCATCAGCACGTCGTATTCCATGGAATCCGGGTTGAAGGACTGCTTGAGCACATCCTCGATGCGCTGGCGGACCAGGGTGGAGAAGCGGTCACGCGGCAGGTAGACCATCACGGACATGAACCGGCCGTAGTCATCGGGGCGCAGGAAGACGGAGGTGCGGCGGCGCTCCTGCAGGCGCAGGATGCCCATGGCGGTGTTGGTCAGGTCCTCCACGGAGATCTGGAACAGCTCATCGCGTGGGTAGGTTTCCAGGATGGTGACAATGTCCTTGCCCGAGTGCGAGTCCGGGGCGAAGCCGGCGTGCTTGAGCACTGCGGCGACCTTTTCGCGCACCAGCGGCACGGCGGTGACGCTGGAGGTGTACAGGCTGGAGGAGAACAGGCCGATGAAGCGGCGTTCGCCGTTGACCTCCCCATTGGCGTCAAAGCTCTTGACACCCACATAGTCCAGGTAGGTGCCCCGGTGCACGGTGGAGCGGGCGTTGGCCTTGGTGATCACCAGGGCGCGCTTGTCGCGTGCCGTGGCCCGGCCGCGCTTGGTCAGGTGCAGCGGGCCGCGGTCATCGGCGTCGCGCATCAGGCCCAGGCCGCTGCCCGGGCGGGCGCGCAGCACGTCCTCGCCGTGCTCGGTGACCAGCTCGTAGTCGCGGTAGCCCAGGAAGGTGAAGCGGCCATCGGCCATCCAGTTCAGCAGTTCCACGGCCTGATCAAGGTCCGGGATGTCCTCGGCTCCCACGGTTTGGGGCAGCGTGGCGGCGATTTCGTGGGCACGGTCCATCAGCTTCGGCCAGTCCTCGACGGCCATGCGCACGTCGCTGAGCACGGACTGCAGGCCGGTGGTGACTTCCTCGGCCTGCTCCTCGCTCATCTCGTGGTCCAGTTCCACGGAGATCCAGGATTCAACCTCGGTGTTGCTCCCGGCCAGATTCAGGGTGCTCAGGTCGGCGAGCGCGGCAGTGTCGCCGCTGGCCACATGCTGGGCGTCGGTGGGGGTCAGTGACTTGATTTCACCGGTCTCGGTATCGCGGGAAACCACGAAGGTGGGGTGCACGACCAGGTGGATCGGGCATTTCTGGCGCACCAGCTCGGTGGTCACGGAATTGACCAGGAACGGCATGTCGTCGGTGACGATGTAGACCACGGAGCTGCCGGCAGTGGACTTCACCACGACATTCGCGGTTTTCGGCTGCCTAACGAACCCGATATCCAGGTGGGCCGCCACCCGCTCCTCCAGCTCTCCGGGCTGGTAGGCGGCAAAGTCCTCCCTGGCGATTTGACTATAGTACTCACTGATCAGGTCGTTGGTGAGTGTCGCATTCATAAATGCTTCTGACACGGCCGATTCCGACGAGTTCAACTGAACGCCTCCAAGAGTGAAGATCAACGATTCGCCCCATTGCGAATGCACGATGTCTACCAGCCTATCGCGTTTTTCCCGCCGTTTTCCTACACTCTCTCGCGCCCCGGCTTCGGGTTCGGTGTGGTTGCCCGAAATGGTAGTTTCTTGCCGGCCAGGGCGCGGATTTCTGAGCGTAGTGCGCAACGTGGCGCCAACTCCAACAATGAGCTTCCGGCCAGCACCGCAGCCTGGCAAACCGAGTGGTCATCAGGCAAAAATCCGAGGATGGGATAGGAGGGCCCGAAGCGCTCCCAAGCCTCCGAAATGCCGCGGCGCGGGGCCCTGCCGGAGGAAGCCGAGCCGACCTTGTTGAACAGGATCCGCAACTGTGGGTGAAGCTGCGCCTCGGCCAGTTCATCCAGGGCCCGGATGGCCCGGGGAATGCCCACACTGTTCGCGGCCACGACCATGATCACCTCGTCGGAAAAGCGCAATGCCTCCACGCTGACCCCGTTACGCTGCGGGGCGTAGGTGTCGAAGCTGAGCTGTTCGTCGGTTTCCACCGGGGCGGCCACGTCCAGAATGACCCGGTCATGGTGTTCCTTCAGTACCGCCACGGCCCGGCGCAGCGAGGCGGCCCGCACCTCGGGCCAACGACTGGCGCGCGGGATTCCGCTGGCCACCTTCAAGGTGGAGGATCCGACCTGGATTGTGGTCAACACCGCTTCAAGGCGGGCAGCATCGAAGTGCCCGGTGTCCACAACCCGGCACAACTGTGCCACCGCTGCCGCCTCATCGAGCATTCCCAGCTGGATGGCCAGGGATGAGGCGTAGGTATCGGCATCGATGAGGACCACCGATTCGCCGGCGGCTGCCGCCTCCACCGCGAAATTCAGCGCCAGCGTGCTGCGCCCCGGGGAGCCGGCCCCACTCCAGAAGGTGCTCACCCTTCCCGGTTCGCGCCCTGACTCCGCTCCCATTAGGCCCTGGCCCAGGGCGCCGCCAGAGGGCCGGTCCAGCTCCCGCTCGCGCAACCCCTGGGCGATCAGGGTTTCCAGTTCGGCGGCGCTGCCGCTGGGGGCGGCGGAAATCACCCCGGGGATCGGGGAGACCTCGGTGTCCAGCAGCACCAGCACCACGTCACGTTCCTGCACGTAGTCGACCTGCTCCATGGCCGGCATCAGGCCCGGTTCGGCAACCAGCAGCACGTCCACCCGATTGGAGGTGCAGGCCGCAACCGCCTCGGGGATCTCCTGGCAGACCCGCACCACCATCAGCTCCCCGCGGTAGCTCTCGATCCGGCGCACCAGATCGGGGTCTTGGCCAAGGACCACCACCGAGATGCTCATGAGGATTCACCGGCCGGGTTGTACACCACAATGATCCGTGATTCATTGGCCAATGCCTGCAGCAGTGGTTCAAGATAGGCCGGTTCCACCAGCAGCTCCAGGTTGACGGCACTCTGCCCGACCAGTCCAGCGGCCCGTTCGGTGCGTGCCGAAACTTCCACGAGGTTCGCCAGCAGTTCCGGGGTTCCATAGCTGGCGGTACCCGGCTCCCGCTGGGCGATCCACACGTCGACCCTGCTGCCGGGGGTGATGGCCGGGGACAGGTCCACCGGCAGGTCAATGTTGATGGGCCGTCGCGAACCCAGTTCACTGCGGGTGACGAAGTCCTGGGCGATCAGCTGCCCGGAGCCGATGAAGGTGTTCGCCCGCGCATCCTGCAGGTGCTGCGCCTCGGCCGGCACATAGTGCTGCATGGAGTCCCCCAGCTGCACGTGGGCAACTTCCAGGTTCTCTTCACCCAGCGGCTCACCCAGCGTGATGTCCTGCTTGGCCACATACACCGCTGTGCGCTCATCCATGGAGTTGACCAGCACTACGGTGCCGGTCACGGCGGCCGCCACCAGCAGCAGGCCCAGCAGCAGCCGCGGTTCCTTCCATCTGGCACGGCGCACCCGGGGGCTGACCGGTACCGGCTGGTGCTTGCTGCGCGCCTCGGCAACCACGGCGTTCACCTCATTTGAGAACCTGCATGTTGTGCGGTGAGCCTAATGGAAGAACGGGCAACTGTGAAGGGGCGAATCCAGGATTGTGGATTTCGTGGGCGCTGGCAGGAACCTGGCGGGGCCTCAGTGCCGGTGTTCCAGCATCAACCAGCCCAGCGCGGTGTGCGGGATGAGCAGTTCGGAGGTAATGCTGCGCGGGCGGGCATATTCGTCCCGCGCGTGGGTGCCTAGCACGATGAAGTCCTGGGCTGCCTGCAGTAGTGTCCCCTCCCCCAGGAGTTGGCCATCAATTCCGTGCACCTGGACCGGGTTCCGGTCGCGTAGCAGGGCACGCAACACCGCCGCGAATCTTGCGGCCGCAAGTTTCACCGTCTCGCTGTGCGCGGAAGGCTTGGGCGGCAGGGCTACCGTCTGCACGGCGGCGGCGCGGATGAGCCAGCGGGTCGCGGACTCTTCCAGGCACAGGTAGTCATTGCCAACCGGCCCCAGCCGTGCCGTGAGTTCCTCGCCCCCGGCCAGCCGGAGCGACAAGCGCCGGCCCTGGCAGGTCAGCAGCCGTTCGGCCAGTGTCTGCCGCGCCTGCTCCACCCGAACCGATTCGGCGATTTCCGCTCGCAGGTCCTCTGCCAGCTGTGCCTGCAGCTGGGATTCAAGATCCGCAAACAAGGATTCCCATCGCATGTCCACACCCTACGGGCCTCCACAATTTTCAACAAGAGCCTTCCCTTAATCAGCTTCAAGTGTCATCATCTTATTCAAATAACATCAAACGCTATCAAACAACAAAGGATGTGTTTGGGATGTGGCAGAAACGGCTGGCTGCCTCGCTGGTAACCGTGGCTGTGGCGGCGGCGCTGATCAGCCTGCTCTGGCTGCAGCGGATGCTCTCTGGCGTTGAGCCGCAACGGTGGAGCAGCTGGCACCTGCCCGTCTCCTGCGGCCTGTTCCTGCGCGCACTGACCTTGTTCCTCATTGGCTACCTGCTCTGGCTCTGCCTGGGCTGGCTCGCGCACTTGCTCTCACGCACGGCGGCCCGTCGAGGTCATCAGCGCTTGGCGCTGATGCTGGGAAGGGTGGGTCCGCGGTTTTTGCGACGCCTCTACATTTCCGGGCTGGGGGTTGGACTGGTGACCGCCCTGCCGCTGGGGACCGCTGCCGTGGCCGGGCAGGCCGTGACCGCTCAGGCCGCCGCCAATACCATCCCCGGTCCCGGCTTCCCTGTCGGTGCAGGAACATCGGATGACCAGAGGGAACCGCGCGTACCGGTGCCCACCTGGAACGCGCAGCGCACCGCAATTCCCCTCGGCCGCACCCTGGGTACTCCCCCGGGCGCGGCGCAGTCCCGGCCCGTGGTGCAGGAAGTGATTATCCGGCACGGAGACACCCTGTGGGACATCGCCCGGACCCGGCTGGGCGAAAGCGCTTCCATCGGTGACGTGGCCGCCTACTGGCCACGCATCCATCAACGCAACCGGGACGTGATCGGTGCCGATCCGGATCTTCTACAGGTCGGCATGGTGCTGCACCTGCCCACGCCCTGATACCCAGATCAGCCCCGGCCCCACGGGTTGATCCTCTTGAAAGGTCATCGCCATGTCCACCACCACCCTCCACCCCAGCGTCACCTCGGTGAGCTGGCTGCAACGACCCGCTGCTCACCTGACGGTGCGCCTGCAGGGCCCGGCGTTGCCACATCCGACGCGCCATCAAAGCCCGCAGGCCATTGCCAAACCCATGAACTGGATCTTCCACCGGGCTCCGGCACCGCGTACCGGCAGAATGGCCGCGGTCCAGCTGTGCCACGCCGTGGCCCGTGCCGTCTTCGAGGTGCTTTCCGGGTACCGCAGCATCCGCCAGCTCAATTTCGCGATGGAGCCAGGCTGTGTTGAAAAGATTAAACGGCAGATGCTCATCGAGACCCGCAATTTCACCACCACCGCGCAGCCGGGAACCACCCACGGCTGTGTGCGCACCATCCGGATGGAGCAAACCCAGTCCGGGGCCTATGAATGCGCTGCGGTTCTGGCCTTTAAGCACCGCGTCCGTGCCGTGGCTCTTCGAATCGAGCCCTGGCACGGACGCTGGCAGGTGACGGAACTGGAAGTGCTCTAGGTCAGCGGCGCTTCTTGTTCTTCTTGGACTTTCCGGTCCCAGCCCCGGCAGCGGCCTTGGGCTTGGAGGACTTGGCCTGCTCGCGGGTGGTGCTGGCCTCCCCGTCCTCATCCGGTCCGGTGAACTGCAGGTTCTGCGGTTGCGCCGGAGTGCCCAGCGCCTCGCCGATCGCCTCCGGTTCCTTCTGCCCGGCGGGCAGTTCCAGGTGGAACAGGGTGCCGATGGAATCCTCGCGGATGCCTTCCATCATGGTCTGGAACATGGTGTAGCCCTCGCGCTGGTATTCCACCAGCGGGTCACGCTGTGCCATGGCACGCAGCCCGATGCCCTCCTTGAGGTAATCCATCTCGTACAGGTGTTCCTGCCATTTGCGTCCAATGGTCGAGAGCACGACGCGACGCTCCAGTTCGCGCATGGTCTGCGAACCGACCGCCTCTTCGCGGGCCTGGTACTGCAGGCGTGCATCGGAGAGGACTTCCTGCTCAATGAACGCCGGGGTCAGGTGGGAGACGCCGCCGGCTTCCTCGGCCACCTCATCAACGGTCAGCGAGATGGGGTAGAGCTGCTTGAAGTTGGTCCACAACCGGCGCAGATCCCAGTCATCCGGGTTGCCGGACTGGGTGGCTTCGACAACCATCGCCTTGACGACGTCCTCCAGGAAGTGCTCCACCTTCTCGTGGATGTCATCGCCTTCCAGGATGCGGCGGCGGTCGGTGTAGATCGCCTCGCGCTGGCGGTTCATCACGTCGTCGTACTTCAGCACGTTCTTGCGCTGTTCGGCGTTGACGCCTTCAACCTGCGCCTGGGCGGATTCAATGGCCTTGGAGACCATCTTGGATTCCAGGGCCACGTCATCGGGCATCGAGGGATTGTTCATGATCCGCTCGGCCATGCCGGAATTGAAGCGGCGCATCAGGTCATCGGTCATCGACAGGTAGAAGCGGGATTCACCCGGGTCGCCCTGGCGCCCGGCACGACCGCGCAGCTGGTTGTCGATGCGCCGCGACTCGTGGCGTTCGGTGCCCAGCACGTACAGTCCGCCCAGCTCGGCGACTTCCTTGGCTTCGCGGGCCACGGTTTCCTTGGCCTTGGCGAACACCTCGTCCCATTCGGCCTCGTACTGTTCGGAGTTCTCCTGCGGGTCCAGTCCGCGGCGTTCCATTTCGGCCACCGCGATGAACTCGGCGTTGCCGCCGAGCATGATGTCGGTACCGCGCCCGGCCATGTTGGTGGCCACGGTGACGCCGCCCTTCTTACCGGCCATCGCCACGATGGCCGCTTCACGGGCGTGGTTCTTGGCGTTGAGCACCTCATGACGCACACCCTGCTTGGCCAACAGCCGGGAAAGGTATTCGCTCTTTTCCACGCTGGTGGTGCCCACCAGGATCGGCTGGCCGCTCTGGTGGCGTTCGGCGATGTCGGCGACGACGGCGTCGAACTTGGCGATCTCGTTCTTGTAGATCAAATCCGACTTGTCTTCGCGGATCGCCGGACGGTTCGTGGGAATTTCCACCACGCCGAGCTTGTAGGTGCCCATGAACTCGGCCGCCTCGGTCTGGGCGGTGCCGGTCATGCCCGAGATCTTCTCGTACATGCGGAAATAGTTCTGCAGGGTGATCGTGGCCAGGGTCTGGTTCTCGGCCTTGATCTGCACGCCTTCCTTGGCCTCGATGGCCTGGTGCATGCCCTCGGAGTAGCGTCGTCCAGGCAGGGCACGGCCGGTGTGTTCGTCCACGATCATGACCTCGCCGTTGACCACGACGTAGTCCTTGTCGCGCTTGAACAGCTCCTTGGCCTTGATGGCGTTGTTCAAAAAGCCGATCAGCGGCGTGTTGGCCGCCTCGTAGAGGTTGTCGATGCCCAGGTAGTCCTCGATCTTCTCGATGCCCGGCTCCAGCACACCCACGGTGCGCTTCTTCTCATCGACCTCGTAATCGGATTCGCGCTCCAGGCGGGTGACCATCTTGGAGAATTCGGTGTACCAGCGGTTGACATCGCCTGAGGCCTGGCCGGAAATGATCAGCGGGGTACGGGCCTCGTCGATCAGGATGGAGTCGACTTCATCGACGATGACGAAGTGGTGTTCGCGCTGGACCAGTTCTTCCTTGCTCCAGGCCATGTTGTCGCGCAGGTAGTCGAAGCCGAACTCGTTGTTGGTGCCATAGGTGATGTCCGCGGCGTACTGCTTGCGGCGCTTGGCAGGATCCATGTTGGCCAGGATGCACCCGGTGCTCATGCCCAAAAAGCGGAAGACGCGGCCCATCAGGTCGGACTGGTATTCGGCCAGGAAGTCGTTGACGGTCACCACGTGCACGCCGCGGCCGGTCAGGGCGTTGAGATAGGCCGGTGCGGTGGCGACCAGGGTCTTACCTTCACCGGTGCGCATTTCGGCGATGTTGCCCAGGTGCAGGGCGGCACCGCCCATCAGCTGGACATCGAAGTGGCGCATCCCCAGTACGCGGTCGGCGGCTTCACGCACCGCGGCGAAGGCTTCGGGAAGCAGCGAATCCAGGGTCTCGCCTTCGGCGTACCGTGCCCGGAACTTATCGGTTTCCCCGCGCAGTTCCTCATCGGACATGTCGCGAAATTCGCCTTCCAACGCATTGATTGCGTCGGCGTAGACCCGCAGCTTCTTCAGGGTCTTCTTGTCGCCGGTACGCAGAATACGTTCTAGCAATGATGCCACGTGGTAGCTCCCAATATCTCAAGCACAGTAAATTCTGGCGGTTTACAGTCTACGTGAGTAATTTGAACTGCAAACTCATTTCAGACCGAGGCCTGGTGTTTCGCGGACAACCGCCATGGGCTGCACAGCACCCGCTCAGTTCCCACGGTAACCGATGAGAGTCCAAGCCACCGTGCCATCAGCCACAGTTCGGCGTCGGTCCCCTGCAACACCGATTCGGTGGGGGCCGCTTCGAAATGCACGGATTTCACCTGCAGCTCCCCGAGCTTGCGGTCCGCCTTCAGATCCACCCGGCCCACCAGGTCGTCGCCGTGCAGAATGGGAAAGACGTAATAGCCGTACCGGCGTTTGGGTTCGGGCACATAAATCTCGATGCGGTAATGGAATCCGAACAGCTTCTGCAGTCGGCGCCGGTTGAAGATCATGGAGTCAAACGGCGAAAGGATGCGGGTGGTACGTGACCGGCGGGAGGCAATCACCAGCCCGGGGCGCAGGTAGAAGTCTTCGGTGAGCGATTCAACCCGGCAGCGTTGCAGCTCACCGGCATGCAACAGTTCGTGGACCATCGTTTTGACCGGGGCGGCGGGGAGCCGGAAATACTCGCTGACGCAGTGCAGGCTGGCCACCCCCAACGCGTCCACGGCGGCGAGCACCAGGCGCCGCAGGGATTCCTGCGCCGAATGGGCTGGCTCCAGGTACTGTGCCTGGATGACGGTGCTGGCCGGGGCGAAGCGCCGTTCAAAGTGCTGGTTGCGCCCCAGCGAGAGAATCCGGGTTTGCCAGAACAGTGATTCGGTGACCAGTTTCGTGTCGTTCCAGTTCCATCCCCAGTGGTCCTTGTCCGTCGTGGCCGGGATATCCAGGGCCTGGCTGATTTGGCGGGCAGAGGAGCCGGGGTTGGAGTCCAGGAATTCCAGGACCGGGGCGACCAGCTGGTGCTGTTCGGGGGTGAAGCGGTGGGAGGCGTCGGCCCAGTGCCGCGGACGCCAGCGCCGCAGGTCCCCCACCAGGTCGCTGCGCACGTAGCTGGCTTCGTGGGACCAGTACTCGGTGACCGGGCTGGCCGCTCCGGCCACCAGCCGGTCCAATTGGGTGCGGCTGTAGTCCCCGAGCCGGGCGAACACCGGCTGGTAGTGGGCGCGGGCCACGACGTTGACCGAGTCGATTTGGGTTTGCGCGATCTGCTGGTAGACCTGCAGGATTTTTGCCCGTCCGCTGCGTGCGGGGCTACGTGTCCCGGACAGGCCTTGGGCGGCCACGGCGATCCGTCGAGCCTGTTGCAGGCTCAGGTCGTTGTGGCCGCCCATGGTCATAATGACGTGGTGTTCCACCGCCTGCTAGGCGTCGGTGGACACTTCGGAGTCACGGTAGCCGCGGACCTCGGTCGGCAGCTCATCGTCTTCGTTCAGTGACGGATCCAGGGTGAGCACGCCGTACTGGTACTGGTGGCGGCGGTACACCACCGAATGTGACCCGTTGGCTTCGTCGATGAACAGGTAGAACGGGTGTCCCACCAGTTCCATGCGGTCCACGGCGTCGTCGATGCTCATGACCTCGGCAGGGAAGACCTTGCGGCGAATCACCACCGGGGTGTACTGCGAATCCTCGCTGTTTTGCGCGGCTTCCTCGGCGGCCTGGTTTTCCATGGCCTGTTCGACCAGGGTCTTTCCGGCGCCTATCGTCGGCAAGCCGCTGGTGGCCTGGTGGACGGCGACCGGGGTGTGATTCCCACGGTGCACCTTCTGCTTGTCCCGCGCCTTGCGCAGGCGCTCCAGCAGCTTGGAGAAGGCCACGTCGAATGCTGCGAACTTTTCTGCGCCGGTGGCTTCGGCGCGAATCGCCGGTCCTCGGCCAACCACGGTCAATTCCACGGACAAGGCGGTGGATTGGTTGCGGGCGTGGGGTTCCTTCACGACTTTGACGTCGATCCGCTGCACCTTGTTGGTCAGTTGCTCGATCTTGACCATTTTCTCGTCCACGTATTCGCGGAAACGATCGGAAACGGTGACGTTACGGCCGCTGTAGTTCAGCTCCATGGTGTCCTCCAAAATAGAGTCGGGTGACACAACAATCCAGGGATTTTCCAGCCCCTGGACTGAAGATGGGCCTTACGCTGCATCTGCGATGCAACCCATACTTCACCATATGCCACTTCGTGTGGATTCCACTACTTACTGCCCAGATTTCTTATCGCGTTCAGCGAAACCGACGCTTCAGCGGCTACTTCGTTTCGGTGCTCGGTGGCGGTGTCAAGGCCAGGGCGACCGCTCCAATCACCCGGTACCCGGCCGCCCGGCAGGCGTTTGCCGCGGCGATGAGGGTGGCGCCCGTCGTGACCACGTCATCCACCAGCAGCACCTGCTGTCCCGGCCGGGCGGCGTCGAAGGCGTACAGTGCCCCACCGCTGCTGCGCCGCTGGGAGCGGCTCTTGCCCTTCTGGGCCCCGGCAGGACGCAGGGAGAACCGGTGACGCAGGATCGGCCGGCAGCTCAGCCGGGCGGGGATCAGCCCGTCGGCCTGGGCCCGGCACAGGATTCGTTGCACCGGCCAGTATCCGCGCCGGGTCCGGGCGGCCGGTGAGGAGGGAACCGGCACCAGCCACACCTGCTCCCCCGGAACGCACGGTGGGCTCAGCGCGGCGGCGACGGCCGCCAGGTAGGGCGCGAACTGCGCGGCGAGGAACACCCGCTGGCGGTTCTTGAACGCCAGGATCGCCTGGGCCAGCTCGTTGGCGTAGAGCCCGGCGGCGCAGACCAGGAACAGTTCCTGGTGCTGGGGCAGTTCCAGCCGGCAGCGCAGTGCCGGGCCCAGCGGAGGCAAATGCAGCTGGGCGACCAGTTGCCGGGCACACCGCGGGCAGAGCCGGTGATCGGGGGCTTGGCACAGTGCGCAGCTGGTGGGCAGCAGCAGGGCTGCAAGCTCGCGCAGGCCAAAGGCGGCGGCGCGCGCCGGGGTCAAGGACAGGGCCCGGTCCACCCAGGCCGCCAACGGGGAACCCATGGCGCCCAGTGTGCATTGCCCGGGCACGGCAGGTGCCAGCACGGCGGCCGGTTGGGGATGCTAGCCGGGGTAGGACACGTCGGCGGCGAAGTCATCGAGCTTGCGCCAGGTGTTGCCCACCCGGGTGTGCAGGTCCTCCGGGGTTCCGGCGTAGACCGGGCGGCGATCGCCGGGGCCGGCGGCCAGGGACACCATGCCCAGCAGCGGGGAGAACGGTTCGGAGCCCGAGGAGAAGGTCAGCAGCTCGGCTTCCACCGATTCGGTGCGGCTGAACCTGGCCACGATGATGGACTGGTCCGAGTTCCACAGCGCGGTGTTCACCGGAACACTGGGGAAGATCTCCATCGGATGCTCACTCAGTCCCCGGGGCACCCCGTCGGCGTCGCGCACCACGCCGCTGACCAGAACCCGGGTCTGTGAACCATCACGCACCACCAGCAGCGCCCGGGCGCCGTCCCGGGAAATCCGCAGCGACTGCACCTGTTGGCCCTTGAGCCAGTCCACGCTGATCGGCCGGGTTTCCCCGGAGACCGCCGGATCGGCGGGGGCCACCAGGATGGGGGTCTTGGCGGAATTATCCGCGGTCCAGGTCCACCCGGCCACATCCATGGAGGGGCGCAGCAAATTGGTGCCGGTGGCGACCTGGCGGACCCGGCCGTTTTCATCCACGGTCATCAGTGCGCTGCGTTTGCCGTTCAGGAACGCGTAGCGGTTGCCCACCGGCGACATCGCCGGGCCGCGGGGCGAGTATTCGGACAGGTCCGGCACCCCGCCCACCGGGATCACGCTGCCGCCCTTGACGTAGACCAGAGACCCCTCGTCGATGCCGATCAGCGTGTCCGGGGTGCTGGGGTTGCGTTCGGCCTTCTCGAATTCCGGCGGCACCTGTTCCAGGTTCACGTCCGCTTCCTCGGACTGCATCTGCACGCGTTCCACGGAGGTCAGTTCGTCCAGCGAGGCGACCAGCTGCTGCTGCATCAGCTGCTTGGCCAGGTCGGTGCTGTCCACGAAGGTCTCGGCGTTCAGGTCCACCGTGGCGGTGCCGTCCTTGACCGGAACCGCCGGGCGCACCAGGGAGCTGGCCGAGGAGAACGCGGAGACGACCGCGTTTTCCAGGTAGGGGGCCGGGCCCTCCAGCAGGGCCTCGACCACGGAGGTCGCCGCACCGCTGCGGGAGGAGAACCAGCGGATGTCCGGGACCAGGTACTTGTAGCTGGCGTCGTAGAAGTACAGGGTGCGCGGGGTGAAGATCCGCTCGAAGAAGCTGCTTTCGAGCATGATCCCATCCGGGGCCTTGGAGATGCGCCATTCCCCGTCGATTTCGCTGAGCTCCACGTCCACCGCCCGGGTGGAATGGGAGGGGTATTCGGTGCGGATCCCGTTCGCGTCGACCTCGGCGGTGATTTCCAGCTGGATGGTGTAGCGGTTTTCCGCCCCCGCCTCGATGATCGAGCTGGCGTCGTACACTAGGGTGCGGCTGCTGCCCTTCCAGGCGTTTTGCAGCTGCGGGGTCATGAACTCGCGCGCCACCGCGTAGTCCTGGGCCAGGGACACCCCGGCCTCTAAGAAGCCCTCCACGATGCCGCGCGGGCTGGAGCCCGGCTGCGGTCCCAGCGCGTCAAAGCTGTAGTGCTCATCGCTTTCATCATCGGGCTGGGACTGGATCTGCTGGACCGGGGAGGAACGCGGGATGGAGGCGCAGCCGCTGAGCACCAGCACCCCGGCCAGGGCCAGGACCAGGGCGTGCAGCAGCCGGGCCGGACCCAGGGCGAAGCGCAGCCGGGCGACGGGGAACCTCAAGGTGCCCCTCGGCCGCGGGGTGCGGGGTGCCGGTGTGCTCATGACTGATCCCCCGCATCCGGGTTGGCGGCGCCGGGCAGGTCCCTGCCCGGCTTGTCGGTGCCGGGCCGTTCACTGCCCGGTTTCTGGGTGCCAAAGGCCCCGCGCGGGTCGATGACGTCATCGTCCAGCGGTTCATCCAGCAGCAGCGGCACGAAGCCGATCTTGGGCAGCTCCCCGGTCAGCGGGAAGTGTTCCGGGATTCCGGCGGCACCCAAATCCGGCAGCACGGTGGGCTCCAGCGGCAGCGGTGAGCTGGAGATCGTGTGCCCGGCGGTACGGGGCAGGGTCAACCGGAAGTTCGACCCGACCCCCTCCTCGCCCCAGGCCTCCAGGCGCCCACCGTGCAGCGCGGTGTCCTCCTTGGCGATGGCCAGCCCCAGCCCGGAGCCGCCGGTGGTGCGCTTGCGGGCCGGGTCGGCGCGCCAGAAGCGGTCAAAGACGTGGGAGGCTGCCTCGGCGCTCATCCCGATGCCGTGGTCGCGCACCGAGATCGCCACCGCGTCCTCATCCTGGCCGATGCTGATGTCGATCGGGTTGCCCTCCCCGTGTTCGGCGGCGTTGAGCACCAGGTTGCGCAGGATCCGCTCGACCCGCCGCGGGTCCACTTCGGCCACGCAGCCCTCGGCGGGGGCCGAGAGGCGCAGCACCGAACCGTATTCGTCGGCGACCGGGGTGGCGGTGTCGATGACCTTGCGGGCGATCACGTTCAGGTCCGTGGATTCACGGTCCAGCACCGCCACCCCGGCATCGAAGCGGGAGACCTCCAGCAGGTCATTGAGCAGGTTCTGGAAGCGTTCGATCTGGTTGTACATCAGTTCGGCCGAACGCGAGGTCAGCGGGTCGAAGGACTCCCGGGCATCATGGATCACCTCGGCGGCCATGCGCACCGTGGTCAACGGGGTGCGCAGTTCATGGGACACGTCCGAGACGAAGCGCTGCTGCATTGCCGAGAGCTGGTTCAGCTGGGTGATCTGGTCCTGCAGGGAGGCGGCCATGTGGTTGAAGGCGGTGCCCAGGCGGGCGACCTCGTCCTCGCCGATCACCCGCATGCGCCGGTCCAGGTCCCCGGCGGCGATCCGCTCCGAAACGTAGGCGGCGTCGGCGACCGGGCGCACCACGGTGCGGCTGACCGACCAGGAGATCACCCCGACCACCAGCAGCAGGATCATGCCGGTGAGCACCATGGCGCGGTTGATGAATTCCAGGGTGCTTTGCACGCTGGAGAGGTCATAGACCAGGTAGAGGCCGTATTCCCGGCCCGGGGGCAGCAGCACCTTGGTGCCGAAGATGATCCCCGGCGCCTGGCTGCCGGCGGTGGGGATCTCCACCGAACGCCAGTAGATCCCCGAATCGTTCATGACCCGTTCGGACAGGTCCGCCGGGATGATCCGGCTGGTCAGCTGCCCGGAGGCGGTGGGGGCCACATAGATGTTCTCATCGCCCGGGAAGGGCATCAGCACGAAGTCGCGCACCACGCTGGCCCCGTCGCCCTCCAGGGTGCTTAGCGTGCTGTTGACCAGCGACTGGGTGGAGACCCGGTCGGTGGTGGCCGCGGATTCGAAGATGGACCGGGCCTGGGACAGCCCGCGCTCGGACTCGGTGGCGACCTGGTTGAAGCGCTCGGTGAACAGGGTGCTGGCGATCTGGTTGGACAGGAACGCCCCGGCCGCCAGCAGCGCCAGGGAGGAAAACAGCAGCGTGGAGGCCACGGTGCGGTACATCAGGTGGCGGTTCCAGCGTCGGCGCACCGCCGCCAGCGGACGGCGCAGCCACAGCCGCAGCCGGTAGAAGGGTGGGGCCTTGGGAACCGCCGAGTCGCGCACGTCGACCGGGACAAGTTCGCTTCCGGTCGTGGTGCGCTGACTCAACTTGCCGATCCCGCCTTGTAGCCGACGCCGCGCACGGTCTGGATGATCGTGGGCTTCTCCGGGTCCTTCTCAATCTTCGACCGCAGCCGCTGCACGTGCACGTTCACCAGTCGGGTGTCCGCCGCATGGCGGTAGCCCCACACGGCCTCCAGCAGCTGTTCGCGGCTGAAGACCTGCCAGGGCTTGCGGGCCATGGTGACCAGCAGGTCAAATTCCAGGGGGGTCAGCGACAGCACGCTCTGCCCGCGGGTGACCCGGTGGCCGGCCACGTCGATGGTCACATCGGCCACGTTCAGCATTTCCGGGGCGTGGGTTTCGGCCGGGCGCAGCCGGGCCCGCACCCGGGCGACCAGTTCGGCCGGCTTGAAGGGCTTGGGCACGTAGTCATCGGCCCCGGACTCCAGCCCGCGCACCACGTCGGCGGTGTCGGACTTGGCGGTGAGCATCACGATGGGCACATCGGATTCGCCGCGGATCTGCTTGCACACCTCAATGCCGTCGATGCCCGGCAGCATCAGATCCAGCAGGACCAGGTCGGGGTTCGCCTCGCGGAAGGCCTCCAGCGCGCCGGAACCGTCGTAGCAGAACACCGGGTCGAACCCGTCGTTTTGCAACACGATGCCGATCATCTCCGACAGCGCCTCATCGTCATCGACGACCAGGATCTTAGCCTTCATACATTTCCCCCTGAATAGCGACAAGCCGGCTACTGGCGCGGCCCAGCGAAACGGCAGGCAGCAAACTTACCCGCTGCTCTTTAAGATACATGAGTTCCGGGGCCTTTCTCCCGGTCAGGGCGCACCCCGGGCGTGTACTCCCGGGTGCGGGCCTAGGCGTCCACACGGGTCTGCTCCAGCGCCTGGGCGTACCCGGTCAGCGCCTGCAGGCAGCTGATCACCTCGGCGGCCCCGGAGGCGGAGAAGTCCCCGCGCGGCATCAGGCGCAGCGCCCCGAGCCGCTCCAGCCCCAGCCCCAGCATCCGCCAGGGACGCAGGATGTCCTTGACCGCCTGCACCACCCCCGGCGGCTTCTGCCCGGGCTCCAGGACCTGCAGGAAGAGCCGGCCCCCGGATTCGACCAGCGCCGCGGCCCGCTCCCAGCCGGCATGATCCAGGCCCACCGGGTCCAGGACCAGGGCATCGATCCCGGCCTGGTGGACCAGGTCCACCCGTTCGCGCCAACGCCCGTCCTGCTGCGCCAGCTGCGCCACCCAGGACACGTTGTGGTGCTGGTTCACGTGCTCCACCAGTGCCCCCAGCAGCTGGCGCACCTCCTGGCGGGGCACCGAGCGCAGGGTGCGGTACCCGCTGGCGGTGGGCAGCGCCCCATCCAG